>NZ_CP087131.1:904205-1205607 GCF_020911865.1 Chryseobacterium sp. C-71 | reverse complement strand
AACAAATGCAGCAAAAATCTTAATTATTAATTCTAAAACTATACATCATGCCAAATACAGATTTTCCGCTACCCAAATTTCACTTCAGTGTAGAATGGGGCGGTAGCAAAATAGCTTTTACAGAAGTGTCCGGATTAAACAAAGAAATGGATGTCATTGAACATCGCGTGGGATCAAGCCCAGAATTTTTCAAAAAGAAAATGCCCGGAATGCTGAAACTCAGTAATATTACTCTCAAAAGAGGACTGTTTGCAGGAGATAATGAGTTCTATGATTGGTACAATACTGTTGCACTAAACACAGTAGAACGCCGAAATATCACCATTTCTTTATTAGATGAAAATCACGAGCCAAAAGTGGTCTGGAAAGTAAAAGACTGTTTTATAGTTTCTTTAAAATGTACAGACATGAAATCTGATGCGAATGAGGCAGCCATAGATACTGTAGAAATAGCCAATCACGGATTTACAATGGAACACGTATAAATCTCAACATCATGCCTGACAGCAATCCCATCCCCGGTTTTTACTTTTCTGTAATCTTTGAATTATTACCACAATTTAGTGTAGATACAAAGTTTCAAAGCGTTAACGGACTGAAAGTTACGATGGAAACCGAATCTTACACCGAAGGCGGACAAAATAAATTCAAACATAATTTGCCGCTACGTTCCGGATATCAGGATTTGGTTCTGAAAAGAGGATTAACTTCAGATATGTCTGGTTTATCAATGTGGTGCAATCAAGCATTGGAAGATTTTGTTTTCTACCCGGCGAATCTGGTCATTTCTTTACTGAATGAAAAAGGAAATCCTTTGAAGGTTTGGTATGTATCACATGCTATTCCGTTGAGCTATGAATTGAGTGATTTCGATGCAGAACAAAATAAAATTGTGATCGAAACCATTACGTTGAAATATAATTTTTTTAAAGAGCTTCCGGTTCCTAATTTTTAATAATTGAAAAGATGGCCATTCAGATCAAAGAATTACATATCAAGGTAAAGATTGAGGAAGAGTCTGTAAATTCTACACTTTCTCACCAACCGATAGATTCTGTAAAAATACAGGAAATAAAATCGCAACTCGTAAAAGAGTGTACCCGTGAAGTATTAGAAAAATTGAAAGAAAAACAAGAAAGATGATACAGGCCGCATTAGGGATTATAGAAAAAATGCGAATAGAGGTTTACGATGACAGTACATATTCTACTCCCAAGAAAACAATTTTCGTACAGCTAAATCCGGAAAAATATTCACGCAGAAACAGTGTCGTATTTTCTGAAGACCAGCCATTGGGAGCTTCGGCAAATAATCTCAAATTCAACAGGACTCCGAGTGAAGAAGTAACTTTTGATTTTGTTTTTGACAGTTCAGGTGTAGTACCACCAGGAAAAATAAAAGACGGAAAAGGTGAATTGTCTTTGTTGGATAAAACAGGAGATGTTCTGGGTGCACTTGCGCCGGCAATCGTCAATCCTTTTGCAGAAGTAAAATCTGTAGAAGAAGATGTGGAAGCATTTAAAAATCTTACCATCGGCTACAACGGAGACACCCATCAAACGGCTTATCTGCAGCTACTTTGGGGAGGATTCAATTTACAGTGCCGGCTGAAGAGTATGGATATTGATTATACCCTTTTCACAAAAAGCGGAAAACCAATAAGAGCAAAAGTAAAATGTGTTTTTAAAGCTACTGCAACTCATCAGATCATGGTGGCACGGCAAAATAAAACATCACCTGATCTTACGCATCTCAGAACAGTTAATATGAATTATCATCTGACGCTTATGGCAGAAGATATTTATAAAAATCCTTCCTATTATATTGATGTTGCTCAAACCAATAAATTATTAAGCTTTAGAAAAATAGAAACCGGGCAAAACATTACGTTTCCGCCTATTAAATAAAATATTATGCCTGCTCAACCATACATACCAGCCGATGATCTTCTCAATCTGGAATTTCTTACAGATGGAACAAATAATGGTCTTGATACCTTGCTGATGGAAGGACAGGTTTCTTTTGAGCTTAATAAAATACCTTCTGCTAAATTTACTTTTATAGGATCAAACGCTGATGTGGATCAAGAAACGGTGCAGCCAACGGACGATCTTAAAAAAGGTCAGCAAATCGAAGTGAAAGTAAAAGTTGATAACAGGCCTCAAACTCTATTCAAAGGATTTATTAAATCAATTGAAAAAAGCATCAGTGAGAGTTCTGTTACGCTTAGAATAGAATGTAAAGACGATGCTTATCAATTGACAACAATTTCCGAAGAACGAGAAAATAACAGTCAGACTTTCGAAGATAAATTAAAACTTTTTACAAAAGGTCTTACGCTGAGCGACACACTTTTGGGGAAAGAGTGGGGACAGGAAAATATTTCTCACAACGTTCATACAATTCCATGGGATTATCTGGTCGGATTTTTAGATTCAATCGGGATGATGGTCAATGTAAGAAATGGAGAATTTAATGCTTTAGATATTTTAGAAGCCGTTCCGGAAGAAAAATATGCAGCAGAAAACGGTATCAATGTATTCGCATTTTCAGGAAGAGAAGACGAATCAAAAAAATTAAGCAAAGCTTCAATCGAATATTGGGATCCATCTTCTCAATCGATGGAAAAAATTGAAGCTGAACAAGACGCTGAAAAAAATATAAAAACATTGACGCTTAATGAAAGCCGTTTTCTGACTTCTACAATGACAAGGATGGCAAATACATTTCTTAAAAAGAGTGCTCACGCTGTAATTCAGGGAAATATCACAACGTACGGTAATCTGGAAGCCAAAGCAGGAGATTTTTTGATTTGTAATAAAATAAGCAAAGAGATTGATCAAAAGAAATTACTAATCAGTAAAGAATTTCACACTTTTGAAAATGCAAGCTGGAAAACAGAATATACTTTGGGTTTAGAATCCGTACAGTCTTTTACAGAAACAAATTCGCTATCAATTCCTGCTCAGCAGGCGCAAACCGGACAAACCAATTCGGTGAGCGGATTACAGATCGGTGTTGTGACTCAGATAGAAGAAGACCCTGATAATCAGTTCAGAATAAAAGTAAGAATTCCAGCACTTTCAGAAAACGGGGAAGGAGTTTGGGCAAGATTATCCAATGTATTTTCAGGAAACGAAATGGGAAGTTTTTTTATTCCTAATGTTGATGATGAGGTGATTGTAGGTTGTCTGGGAAATAATCCCGATACGCCGATTATTTTAGGAAGCCTTTACAGTGCACAAAACGCAATGCCGTTTCCTATTGAAAAAGAAAATTATACGAAAGCTTTTGTAACCAAAGAAGGGACAAAAATACAGCTAGACGACGAGAAAAAATCTATTGAGCTGAGTACAAAAAAAGGAAATAAACTTTTGATCAGTGATGATGAAAAAGGCTTTATACTCGAAGACGAAAATGGAAATAAAATATTGATGAATGCAGACGGAATCACATTAGACAGCAGTAAAGATCTTATTCTTAAAGCTAGGATGGATTTCAAAATGGATTCGGCAAAAGCGGCGCTTTCGGCGTCTGCAACAATGGATGTAAAAGGATCAATCATAAAACTCAATTAATATGCCCGCAGCAGCAAGAACCAGTGACATTCACGTTTGTCCGATGGTTACAGGAACAGTACCCCATGTAGGAGGTCCTATTTTACCGGGAGGAAATTCGACAGTATTAATTGGCGGAATGCCGGCTTCGGTAGTAGGAGACAGTTGCGTTTGCACAGGACCGCCCGATACCATTGTAAAAGGATCGTCAACAGTACTGATCGGCGGAGGTCCTGCCGCAAGAATGGGAGATTCTACAGCACATGGAGGAACAATCGTTTTAGGTTGTCCGACAGTGATAATAGGAGGTTAAAAAACTAAAAACTATGAAAACAGATGACTTCTTAGGAAAAGGATGGGGATTTCCTCCGACTTTCAATGCGATCACAAGAACGGTTGAAACAGTTTCCGGTGAGAAAGATATTCAGGAAAGTCTTCAGATTTTATTGAGTACACAGCTTACGGAGAGGATCATGCGATCAGACTTCGGCTGTGATCTCACACCACTTCTGTTTGAAAACATAACAGTAACGCTCCTCACAAAAATTAAAGGCATCATTGAACATGCTATTTTAACGTATGAACCGAGAATAGATGTAAATGATATATATTTTGGCTCAGAAACCAATGATACACAAGGAATTATTAGAATTGAGATTGAATACACGATTCGTGCCACCAACTCTAGGCTTAATTATGTATTTCCGTATTATCTAGAAGAAGGAACTTTTATTAAAATCTGACATCATGGAAAATTGTTCTTCAAAAATATCAATCCATCAGGGAATGGGAACAACCCAAAATGCAAGGTTTTTATCTGCCTTACAACCTGATTATTTTCTTCTTGACGAAAGAGAAGAAATCGATTATGTTGTATTGGCTCAGAAAATATCCAAATATCTAAAATATTTTAACGAATCTGATTCTCATAACGCACAAAGCGACTGGTCACCATTTTTTGCTTGGGAATCTACAGCAATTTTAGCCCAGATTTTCAAATGGAATATAGAAGATTATGAGAAAAAATATGAAAATGATAGAAAATCTATTGCATTAATCAATGATAACGGAGAGCAGAAAAAAATCATAAAAGAAGTTTTTGAAAAAATTCAATATGATTTTATCAAACTTACAGACAAAGTAGAAACTTTAGATAATACTATTTCAATAAAAGAATTTTTAGTAAGTTCTAAAACAGCAATTGAAGCTCAATTGAATGGTATTCTTTCAAAGATTACCACCGAAAATTCAATTTCGACTTTATTACAAAGCTATCAATTCAACAAAAATATTCAGAATCTTTTCGGATTGCTTTTATATTGGAAAAACAGCACCGAAAAAGCATTCACGCAACAGTTAGAAAGCTATCCTTCCCACACTCCGCATTATGCTTTGTTTCTGGCTTTTTTAAAGCTTTTAGGCATCGCAAAAAATCATCTGAATGACTTCACCAAAAGACATCTTGATTTTTATTACAAAGATGTTTTACAGTTGCTTCCACAGAAAGCACAACCGGATTTTGTTCATTTATTGATCGAGCCGACTCCAAATAAAAATGCTTTTCTGCTACCGAAAAACACCATTTTTTCGGCAGGAAAAAATACGGCAGGAAAAAATAAATTTTACGCTTCCACTTCAGATCAGGCGATTAATTCTGTGAAAATTAAATCTTTTCTAAGTCATCATATTGATCAGAATAGTTGGAAAAAAACAGACTTGTTTCCTTTAAATGCAACAAATACCCCTTTTTCTGCTTTTCCTTCTTCCTCAGAAAATACGGAAACAGGTTTGCTTCTGGCAAGTCCGTTATTTTATATGAAAGGCGGAATTAGAACCATTACATTAAAATTTAATCCTCAGATTTTAGATCCGAATGCATTTGATTTTTGGATTACAGGAGAAAAAAAATGGGTAGAAATTACTGAGGAAAATAAAGAATTAACTCAGGATAAATATATTAAACTTACCATTCCAGCTGCTGAAAAAGCGATTGTTCCGTTTAATAAAGAAATTCATACGGGAGAAATTATTGCAACGTTACATCCTGTACTTAAAATAATTCCTAAAAGCAATACAGAAAAAATTGACTGTAAAACTCTCGAAATCGGAATCACGGTAATTGGACTAAAAAACTTAATTGTCGCAACAGACACAGGAATTGTAGATATCAACAAACCCTTTAAACCTTTCGGAGATTTTCCTAAAAATGGAAATGGATTTATCATCGGATGTAACGAGTTTTTCCTGAAAAAAGGAGCGACTGCACAATTTTCAATTGAATCGGATGCTTTGTCGTCTTCTTTGTTTACAGGTACGGTAAATTCGAGCTTAATAAATTCAAATATAACATCAAACAGCGCTCAGATTTCTAATAAAGTTTCGGCAATTCAATCATTTACAGAAACAAATACAGCTTCGTTATTTCAAAATCTGAATATTCAGGGAATCAATGTTTCGGCCTATTCCCATCGTGATCTTGTAGACAATTCTTTGTTATTTGAAATGAAGAATGGAAAATTTAGTAATGAAGGAAATAAAACTTTTGATTCTGTTTACACAAACAATAATCCTGTAAAAGAATATTTGGAAGATGAAATTCCTAACAAGGAAACTGTTTCCGGATATATCAGAATTCAGTTGGAAGATCCTAAATATGAAGGTGAAAAATTTTTGCAGGATTATATAAAAGCAGCGAAATTAGAGTCTCCGGTTTTGCCGAAAGTTCCTGTTATTCAGTCTTTGGTGATGGATTATTCTCTCACTCAAAAATATAATTTCAATGCTTCAGATGATACTCTTAATGTGCTGGAATATTATCATCTTTTACCTTTCGGATATGAAAAATTAAACCCGAAATCTTCTTTATCATTAATTCCGGATTTACCACAAAAAGGAGAAATTTATATCGGATTTGAAAATGCAGAACCCGGAAACGGATTAAGTATCCTTTTTCAAATGGCAGAAGGAACAGCGAATCCGAGAAAAGAACCCGCAAAAATATCCTGGGAATATTTATCCGGAAATCAATGGAAATCAATAGATTCACACGATATAGGAGACGAAACGCTCGGTTTATTGCAATCCGGAATCATCAATGTAACCGTTCCCGAATTTGATAATACGCAAACTGTTGTCTTACCTAAAAATATTTTCTGGTTAAGAATTTCAGTGGATGAATTAGACAGAATCTGTCATTTTGTAGGCATTCACGAACAAGCTCTGAAAGCCGTTTTATGTGATTTTGAAAATAACGGAAGCGGTTTTCTGGAAGTTACTCCAAAAGAAACAGTTTCAAAACTTTACCAACCTAATTCTTTTGTTAAAAAAGTAAAACAGCCATATCCTTCTTTCGGAGGAAAAAAACAGGAAGAACATACGCAGTTGTACCAACGCAGCAGCGAAAGACTGAGACATAAGCAAAGAGCAATCACTTCATGGGATTATGAAAGACTCATTTTACAGGAATTTCCCGAAGTATACAGAGTAAAATGCTTAAACCATTACCGATACGATTCAGGAAGTGTTTCCAATGTTTCCGCGGGTTATGTAACGCTGATTCCTGTTGCGAAATCACTTAGTTCATCCACCGTTTGGGAATGGAAACCGCTATTAAGTTTAAGTACTTTACAGCGCATCAAAAACAGAATCATGGGATTGTGTTCTCCGCATGTTCGGTTATGTATAAAACCACCTGTTTTGGAGAAAATACAGATTACCTGTAAAGTAAAATACAAAGAAATTCCCGGAGCAGATACACGTTTGTATGCAGGTCTTTTGAAAGAAGCAATTAATTGTTACATCAGTCCATGGGCTTTTAACGATCTCGAAATTGATTTTGCCAAGAAAATAGAATTGTCCTCATTGATTCAGTTGATCGACAATCAGCCTTTTGTAGATTATATTATTGATTTTAAAGTCAATCAGCTCATTTTGGATGATGAAGAAAATACGGTCATCAAAGAAATGGCAGATGTAAAGGAAATTGTTCCGCAGACAGATTACACTTTATTTATTCCGAATGATACCCATGAAATTGAAGAACTCAAAAACAACTGTTAACCATGAATCCCGAATATTACATACCGTCAGAAAGAATATTAAAGCCTTCGCAGGATTATGATTTTTTGCGAAAAGAAGGCTTAAAATATATCGAAAAACTGGGAAACACTTTCTGGACAGATTACAATGCACACGATCCGGGAATTACTATTTTGGAAGCACTTTCTTATGTGATAACAGAACTGGGATACAGAACAGATTTTGAGACTAAAGATCTTTTGACCAACGCAAACGGACAAATCCTGAACGGGTCATTTTTCACCGCAAGAGACATAATGACCAATGCTGCTTTGACAGAACTTGATTACAGAAAACTTTTGATTGATATTGAGGGAATTACAAACGCCTGGTATTTAGGAACAAGAAAGGAAACCGATCAATATGATTATCATTCACCCCATCCTGCAGAACAAAAATTATACATCAATATTTTAGAAGATAAATTAAGCTTTGCTTCAAAAGATAAAAACAATAAATCATTAGAACAGCTTTCTGTAAGAGGTTTAAATAAAATTATCATCGAACTGGATGAAGATGTAGCTCTCGGAGATCTCAATACAACCGGACTTGAATTTGCATTTTTAAATTCTTCACGTTGGGTACAGGTGAATATAACTCCCGAATTTTCTTTGTGGAATGATCCTAAAGCTCTCCTTTTGAGCAAAATGGATAAACCTTCCAAAATAAAAAATAAAAAAGTAGAGATAAAAGATAATAAAGTGGTCATTGTTGTTGAAAGAACTATTCAAATCAATGATACTTTAAAATTTATCATAGAACCTGTTGATAAAAATGAGCTTCAACTCGTGAAAGATCATTTCAGCACAGAAAAACCAATCTGTGAAATCATTACTTTATTAAAAGAGAAAAAAGAAAAAGTGGACGGAATTTTCAGAACCGTTCAGCAAAAACTACATCAAAACAGAAATCTTACCGAAGATTTTCTTTGTGTGGAAACCATCCAAAGTGTCGAAATAAGCTTCTGCGTTGATGTAGAATTAGCTCCTGAAACCGATTCCGTAGAAACAATGGCTCAGATTCAGATGGCGATTGAAAAAATCCTGAATCCGCCCGTTCGTTTTTATACTCTTTCACAATTAGTGGAGCAGGGTTTAAATTCTACCGAAATATTTTTAGGACCAAAACTAAAACACGGTTTTCTGAATGACGAAGAACTTGAAAAAGCCCAACTTCCGAGCAGCATCCACGCTTCAGATATAATTGCTGCGATTATGGAAATCAAAGGAGTGGTTTCTGTCGAAAATCTTTTGATGACGGCTTATAATTCTTTGGGACAACCGATTACGGGAAGTATGAATCAAAAATGGTGTCTGCATTTATCAGGACAAGAAAAACCTTTGTTTTCTGCTGAAAAGTCAAAAATATTGCTGTTTCAGAAAAACATTCCTTTCCTTTTGTCTGAAAACAGCAGGATGTTGGTTGATCAGAAAGTTCAACAGCTTAAAGCTCAGATCAAAAATTACAAATTATATTCAGTTCAAAGCGATTTACCTGTTCCGAAAGGACAATTTTATCAATTGGATGAATATTACAGCATTCAGGAAGAATTTCCGGTGAATTACGGTTTAGGCGCCAACGAAATTTCTGATAAAGCTCCCGAAAAAAGAAAAGCCCAGGTGAAACAACTGAAAGCGTATCTGCATTTTTACGATCAGTTACTGGCAGATTTTTTCAGTCAGTTGTATCACGCTAAAAATATTCTGGATATTGAACCTGTACAATATACTTATTTCCCTAATTATCTGGATAAAAACCCGAAAACAGGAAAAGATTTTTACTCAAAAGAAATTTACAGAGATGATTTTAAAAATGCACTATTAAACGGCGAATCTGAATTTGATGTTTCCTTGGAAGAATCGCAATCGGTTTTCAATGACAGACGAAACCGTTCTTTAGATCATTTGATGGCTCGTTTTAGCGAAAGTTTTAACGATTATGTCTTTATGATGTACAAAGTAAGTCAGGATTCCGGAGGTTTGGGAGAAATGACTTTTCAAGCTCACGATCTGATTCACGATAAAGAAGCATTTTTAAAAAATTATGTAGAAATCAGTTCTGAGAGAGGTTTGGGAATAGATTATCTCAACACAAAAATCAACAATAATAAGTTTGATTTTCAGGATTTCTGGGAAACAGATCACAGAGGAGGCTATGAAAAAAGAACCGCAAAATTATTAGGAATCAATAACATTGGTTTGAGAGACATCGTAACAGAAGATGAGGTTCAGGCGCAATGGACATTGCCTGTAAAGATTAATAATCAATCTGTGATCTGCAAAATTGTACAGCCTGCAACAGATTTAGACGAAAAATGGAAATGGACACAGCAAAATTTACTCAATACAGGCGCTTATTTTATAGATGATCGAGATTATGTTATTAAAGATAAAGAAAATGAAAAAGAGTCGAAAATAGAAAAGCGATTTTTCATTTATATAGGCTTAAAACCAAAGAAAATTGCTACTATCGACAAAACTTTTTTAAGCTATGAAGATGCCTCAGAATTTTTGTATCAACTGATTCAATTGCTTAACGAAACTTATGAAAACTTCTACTGTTTAGAACATATTTTAATCAGACCTTTTCCTCCTTTTAATAATGATGAAGAAGATTTGTTGACGGTTTGTTTAAAAGATGATTGCAAAGACGAAGCAAATAATGATCCTTATTCTTTTAAGGCAACCATAGTGTTACCTGGATATTTATCAAGATTTAAAAATATTAATTTCAGAAGATATGCAGAGCAAATTTTCCGTCAGGAAGCTCCTGCTCATGTTTTACTCAAAATTTGCTGGGTAGGATATGAAGACATGCTGAATTTCCAGAAAGCGTATAAAAACTGGCTGGAAAACTACAGATATTTCAGACTTAAATATTGCAGTAAAACTTTAATTAAAAAAGATTTTACAATTTTTAGTCAGTATCATAAAGAGCTGATAAAAAGGCTTAAAGAACTCAACACTATTTATCCTGAAGGAAATTTATACGATTGTCAGCTTAGCGAAACCACCAATCCGATTGTACTAGGTAACACCTCATTAGGAACTCTTTAAAATTTACAACCATGAAAACTCAAAATCCATCCAAATATCCTGTTTTTGAAGCCGATCAGGTTTTAAGTCAGAAACACCTGAACCGTGCCATAAGTTATCTTGAAGAGCAAGATCGGATTACCCGTGTCGGAGGCATCGGCATTGGTATTGTCTGTGGTCTGGAAATTTCGCATCCGCAATCGAATCAGATTACCATAAGTTGCGGTACAGCCATTACTTCATTGGGTTATCAGATCAATTGGGAAGAAAAAACGTTCAGTTATTATCATCCAATCGAATTGTCTGCTGATTTTCTCGCTCCGAAATTTATCGATGGCGAATATCTTGACCTTACGTTACCTCACTCCAAAAAATATGAGCCGTTAAAAAATTCCATTGAGCTTTTACCGAGCAATACACTAGAAGTTGACCGGATTGCGATCCCGAATAATTTTTTCAAGGATAAAATTGTAATTCTGCTGTTAGAAACTTCGTTGATTGATGAAAAAAACTGTGTGACAACCAATTGTGATGATAAAGGGAAAAGAATTGAGTTTAAAATAAGACCGTTATTGATTTCGGTTAATCAGCTAAATTCTTATCTGTTCCCGGAATATCCGAAAGTGGTGAATTTTGAAAAAATTACATTACCGAGATATAATGTTCCTCATAATCAATTGATAACAGGTTCGGATGTTTTAAATGAGTTTAAAAAGAATTTGTCAGATTCTGTCATCAGCAATGTTTCAGACAAAATAAGTCTGGCGTACAAAAGTTACAAATCAATCATCAGCAATACCGTTGATTTTAATGTGTTGAATAATCCGAAAACCGCTTTGGAAACGGTAATTAATGCTCATAAAAACAGTATTAATGTACAATATTTATGGGATTGGATGTCGGATATTTCTTCCGCTTACAACGAAATTATAGAGTTTAATGAACGAAATCCTTCTTTATGCTGTGTGGATGAGACGATGTTTCCATTTCATGTTGTTTTAGGAAAAGTGGATGATAATGATGTTAATTACAGAACTCCGTTTTTCTCCACTCAAAATAGTTCGTTAAAAAACAATCAGAAAAGAAAAGAACTGTCTCTGTTGTTTGAAAGACTGGTTCATTTGATTAAATTCTGGAAAGTGCAGAATAACGGCATCAAAGTAACGCCTTCTGTTTACGGAGATGTTCCGCTTTCCAAAAAATCAATACCTTTTTATTATGACAATATTTTAGAACTAAATAAAAAATGGAGTCCTAAGAAAACAGGAAAAAATAAAAATAACGAAATCCTTTCTTACCATTCTGAAGTTGCAGGTTACACCAATCTGGATTATGTAAAAAAACCTTTGCTTTATGATATTGAAAAGTTCAATTTCTTTACTATTGAAGGTCATTTAGGAAAAAAATACACAGACGTGGTTGAAGAGCTGAATATTATGAAAAACAGCTACAATCTTCCATTTAAAATTACTGCTTTGAATGCGACTGATTTTGTCGGAAAAGTTCTGGATATTTCAAAATTTCAGGGAAGATGGGACGATCTGGAAACGGATTATGATTTGGCAAGAAAAAGATTATACAACATTACAGAATTTGTAGTAAACTGGATTACAAGCAATAAAGCGACAATCGTTCAGCAAAATTTATTGGGAGCGGAAAGTGTCGATAATTTAAAAAATATTTTAAGCCAGATCAAAAATTTACTACCAAATGATCTGAAAGATTTTCTTCCGAATTTCGTTAGTTTCAATCAGGTTTTCAAACAGTTGAACCAGACTTTCCTGATTCACAGATGGTGTATTCAGTTCACAAAACCTCAGTTATCAACGACTGCAGAAGATTTGATCGATAGATTTGATGATATTAATGAACTCTTTTTGGAAGATCCGTTTGCGGTAATTTATGAGGAAACGCAGATTCGTTGGCAGAAGATTTATAAAGATATTTTCTTTTCGACTTTTATCCAAAAACATCCAGGAATTGAACATAAAGCCGGCGTTACAAAAGGCGGAACTTTTATTTTGGTGTATGTAGATTCTGCGATTTTTAAAGCCGTAAAAACCGCTTTTACCTTACACTCAGATCCTGACTTTACTCACGAATTATCAGAATAATTTTACTCAGGTTCCGACAAGTGTAAAACAGGATATTGAAGCAAGTATCAATTTTAAAGATTATACAACACAAATTATCACTCCGCCGATCGAAGAGCTTGATAAATGCAAACAGGAAACCGAAAACATTAAAGCAAATATCCTGAAACTGGCAGATTTTAATATGTCTCCGACATACACTAAAGAAATGAAATCTTATTTATTGGGAAATCTTTCTCAGGCTATGCAATTTCAGGTGAGTACAGCGACCGATATTCCTAATCAGCAAATGGTGATTGCAGATTTTTTCCTTCCGTATTTATGTTGTGGCGAAGGAAATACTATTGAGATTAAAATAGAAAAAGCCGAACCTTTGTCTATTGCACTGAAAACTTTACAATATTGCAATACCGATGATAAAGAATATGAAGTTGTGATAAAAGGAAAATCCGGCGGAACTTTTTCGGGAACTGCAAAAGATGCAATCGTTCAGAAAAGTGATAAATATTTCTTAAAACCTAATCATGCTTCCATTAAAAAAGCCGGAAAATATACTTTACAATATGAATTTGAAGGAGAAGTTAGCAACAGCTTAGAAATTGAGATTTCCGAACCAAAAGAAATTGCTAATTGGAACGCTGTAAGAAATTCCAGAGATATAACAGCTTTTGAATTCATCAATGCGGATCAGGAAGATAAAAGCGAATATGAAATTGATTTTGGAGATAAATCTGAAAAAATCATCACTGATAAAAAATCAATCAGACACACTTTTCCATTCAACGAAAAAGTGAAATCATTCACTGTAAATATTAAACAATTGGGTGGAATATGCCAAAATACACAGAAAATTATCGTGAAAATCGGAGATTTTAACAATCCTGATTTTGATGGAAATGACTTTGATACTCAAAATAATAACCCTATAAAACCTTAATATCATGGCAACAAGAGATGTAATAGAGAAAAAAATAAATGAAATTAGTGACGGAGGAAACAATTCCGCAGCAGAAATGCGTGATGTACTTACTGATTTATTAAATTATACAGAGAATACAGATGTAAACGTACAGTTACCCCTATTTGAATTTTGGGAAGAAGGCGCTCTTTTATCTGAAAAAGGAACGGGGAATTTATGGTATTCATTTCGAGGCATTGAGAAGGCTTCTGTAAATTTTACTTTCAGATTGATTATAAGAGAAGCAAACGTAACAAACTTTATATTTAGAATAGATCCTAAAATTTCTGGAACGTTGAATAGTTTTTTTCAACAATATGACGATGCATTAATGTCCTTTGTTGTGGCTGTAACAGATTCTGGGAAGAAACTAAACAGAGTTTGGATGATGAGCTTCCAGTTTAGAGAGGATATGTTGAGGATAATGTTGAAAAAAGAAAACACGACACAAGATAGAATACAAGCAGAAGATGAAGTCTTCACCTCAATTCAGTTTCATTGTCCATCATTTAATTTTGGTAAAAGATAAATATGCATCTTCTCCAAAAACATATTGTCGATGTCCACTGCTCTTCTCAAATTTTGGGAAAAGAGATACAAAATACATTATCTGATATTCTGGAGAAAGATTTTTACCCGAAATTAGAACTCATTTTAGACCAATATTCAATAGAAAATTACGAATGGGAAATTGAAAATCTGTCGATTGAGTTACCGGAAATTTCTCAAAAAGATTGGAAAAAAGAGTTTGTAAATCAGACATTGCTCAAAATTGAAGAGTATTTAAAAGATCATTTTCCAGTTTTGGAATTAAATAAAAACAAAGGAAAATTAGAGGATTTCGGATTTGAATCACAAACAAAATTTGCAGAAAAGTTATTTTTTGAATATTTAAAAACAGGAATCATTACCGAAAATTCATACTCGAAAAATATAAATGAAATTGTTGAAACAATAGAAGTTTCAGAGCTTTTTATTGAAAGAATCATTACTATTTTTGATGGAAACAAAACTGCGTTAATCAGATTTTATTTTAATTGTAAAGATTCTTTTAAAGAAAAAGTATATTCTAAAATTTTAAAATATTCAACCTCAAGTCAACCGATTTATCAATTGGTAAAAGTCTTTTTTAATTCTGAAATTAAATTTAATTCTATTGAAGATTTGAAAAACTGGTTAGAAAATCAGAATGTTTTCCCTGAAAATAAAGATTTGCAAAGTAGAGATAATCAACGATATGATTTTAATGAAAATTATCAAAAAAGGAAGCTTTCTAAATCTGATAAAAATGTTTTAAATCAAGAAAATACTAATGAAGTTGAGGATAAAAAAATTTCTATAAAAAAGGGAAAAAACCCTGAAAGAGAAATGGAAAATAGTGTTAATTTTAATGAAGTGAATGATAAAAATATCAATGATTTAGAAACCAATACTTCAGAATTGCAAATTTCATCACTTTACATTGATAATGCAGGTCTTGTTATTCTGCACCCGTTTCTTTTAAATCTTTTTCAAAAACTAGATTTATGTAATAATGAAGTTTGGATTGATAAAGAAAGTCAGCACAAAGCTGTATTGTTGATTCAATATTTAGTTACAGGTCAGGAAGTATTTTTTGAAAATGAATTGATTTTAAACAAATTGATGTGCGGCTTTCCGATTGAAAGTGTGATCAATACCAAGCAAAAAATAAGCAAAAAAGAAAAAGAAGTCTGTAATGATCTGCTCTTAGTCGTTTTAGAATATTGGTCGGTCATGAAAAATTCATCAGTAGAAGCTCTCAGGGAAACTTTTTTACAAAGAGCGGGAAAATTATCACTTTCAGAAACTCATCCTTCGGAACTTTGGGTAGAGGAAAAGGGAGTTGATGTTTTATTAGCCAGTTTACCTTGGGGAATAGGCTTAGTACAAACACCTTTGATGAACAATTTTTTACATTGTTATTGGAACTAAAAAACTAATTATCATGATAACAAATCAACAAAAAACAAAAATATTACAGGTTATCAATGTTTTTGAAACAGGAAGTAAAGACGGAAAATATGATACCTTGGTAATCTACGCCGATGGTAAAAACGGAAGCCGACAAATTACCTACGGAAGAAGCCAGACAACCGAACAAGGGAATCTAAAAGCTCTCGTTCAAATGTACATTACCAGAAATGGAATTTTTGCTACACAACTGAAGGTATTTGTAAATAAAATAGGACAAGAAAGTCTGGTAGATAGTACGGCTTTCAAAAATTTGCTCAGAAGATCTGCTCGTGAAGACATCATCATGAGAACCTGTCAGGATGATTTTTTTGACATTTTGTATTACAAACCGGCTTTCCAGTTTTTTCAAAGCAATCGGTTTACCACTGCTCTGAGTCTGTTGGTAATCTATGACAGTTTTATACATTCCGGAAGTGTCCCTTCTTTTTTAAGAGAAAGATTTGCTGAAAAAATACCTGTAAACGGAGGCGATGAAAAAAAATGGATCACTCAATATGTCAATACAAGACATCTTTGGCTGGCCAACCATTCCAAAAAAATATTGCAAAAAACCATTTATAGAACAGAATGTTTTAAAAATCAGATTACGAATAAGAATTGGGATTTATCCAAAGAAATCATAGCTAATGGGACAAAAATAAATTAGCACATCATGGAAACACTGAAAACTCAAAAAGAACAGAAAACACAATCGAAAAAGAATCATACAAGCTTTTTCAAACCTGTTATTCAAAAGAAACTGAGTGTTGGGTCGGCTAATGATTCTTACGAAGTAGAAGCAGATCAGGTCGCAGATAAAGTAATGAAAATGAGAGAACCTTCTCCACAAGTAACTCATACAGGAGCTTTGGTTCAGAGAAAATGTGCCCATTGCGAGCAGGAAGAAAAACTTCAGATGAAACCTTTAGCCGAAAATATTTCTCCATTCATTCAGCGTTCATCACCAAAAAGTGTAGGGGAATCTCATGCTCCAAATCATGTAGAAAGCCAAATAAATTCGAGCAAAGGAGGAGGAAACAGTATGGATAACGGAACCAAAAACTTCATGGAAAGCCGTTTCGGAACAGATTTTTCAAATGTGAAAATTCATACAGGAAGTGAAGCAGTACAAATGAGCAGAGAATTGAATGCACAAGCTTTTGCTGTGGGAAATGACATTTATTTTAATGAAGGCCAGTATAATCCTGTGTCAGGTGCAGGGAAACATTTGCTGGCGCATGAACTGACACATACTGTACAGCAGGCAAATGGAATAAAAACAAAAATACAGCGGGTCGAATTATCTTATGACGATGGACCAGATGCAGCAGGAAATACAAGGGCAGTATTAACAGCATTAAATTCTGGCGGGGCCAAAGCTACTTTCTACCTGGTAGGCCAGCGGGTGCTGGAAGGAAACAATTGGGAAGTAGTTTTTGATATTGCAGCAACGGGCCATTGGTTGGGCAATCATGCATTTGATTGGAATAACACAACTGATAACCACATTTTCATGAGCGGAACTATGGAAGAGCGGGCAGTTAAGATTCTCGAAACCGAAATTGCCATTCGTTCCGCACTTCGACGGGGGAAAACACACGCTATAGCAGCAGGTCAATGGAATGCAATACCTGCACAAAACCGTACATATATTGATGATGTGATTGCGACGGGCACCGGAAGATTCAGAACTCCAGGCTTCAGGAGTCATTTTTATAGCCCGGGTGGTATCACCCAACAGGCAGCTATTGAAGTAGCCAATAGGGTAGCTGCAACTGTAGGGCTACGAAGTTTTATTGCTTCAGACGATGTTGATGTTGACCCGGAAGATTGGCGTTCCGGAAGAACAGCCGATCAAATATATGATTCGGTTCACGGGGGAGTAGACGAAAACTCGGACTCAGTATTGCTTCATTCAAGAGTGGCTGCTTCAGCTTCTGCAACGCCACGAATCGTGGCTGACTTATCTTCCCGAAGTAGTTATACTTGGGATGCGCCTACAAGAGGATCTGTAGAAAACAGGTTGCCTGGAAATGGTTTTGCCGGGATGTCTACCATTTCCAATCCTCCGACACATGCTCAAATTATGAATGCTCGTACATTCTTGATGGCAAATTTGAGTGCTGGTCCAATAGTGTTAGGCGAAACAGCGATAGCTATTTGTCAAATGGCCAGGGTTGCAGGGGGAACAGAACTTTCTGACTTTATTACTTTTCTTGAAACAACACCAGCGCCGGCGGGTTCTGTATATAGTAATATGGTTTATTATTTGTATCAGAATGCTTCATTCAGGGTAACGTATTTAATGCTTGTTTATTGGCTTGGAAGAAGGCCATTGCCAGCAGATTATGAAGCAGGAGGAAGACCAACAGGCCGATAAGAGTGTGCTCTTTTATAAAGTTGTAGATATGTCGATGAAATGAAAAGGCCACAGGAATGAAATCCATTCGTGTAAATGCTTCAATCGCTAAACACAAAGTATATTTTTTGGAAACGATTTTTTTTTGAAGTTTAATAGAATGTCCGCACTTCCATATTACCCCTGCCCCTCTCTCCAAAGTCTCCTGACTTCGGAGTATAATCAAAAAGTAAAGAAAAATTGTAATTACATTCTAAAATTCTAAACTTAAAAAAATGCCTTTTAAAGTCCTAAAATCCTATATCATTCAATCGCTTCTTCCTCCAGCGGAAGAGGGGGAGGAAAACTATGATTTCCAAAACACGTTCTCGCAAGTCTTACAACAAGAAACAACACACGATGAAGTTGTGATTTTATTATTAGCATTAGTCCCTCATGTTCTGCCGAACTTTTTTGATGATATAATTAAAGAACTCCATCCCGAAGGAGGCGAATTTCCCGAATTGGGAGGCATTCGCTTGGAAAATCACAGAGGAATGTTGCCAACTGGTGAAACAGCACAATACATTCTAGCCAAAGAAAGTATAGAAAGTCGTCTAAAAATCCAACAGCTTTTTGATACCTCTCATTGGTTTTTTAAAGACCAGATTATTACCATAGATTCTGTAAAAGAAGGTGAACCTTTAATGAGCGGAAGACTTATTCTAAAACCAGAAACCGTACATCTTTTATTATATGGAGAAAAATTAAAACCAAAATTCAGTCCTGATTTTCCGGCTAAAGAAGTTTCTACCCTGTTAGAATGGCAGGATTTAGTGGTAAATAACACCGTTCAGAATCAGATTCATCAGATGAGGCTTTGGGTAAAGCATAATCAGACTTTACGGGGAAGTTGGGGGATGGGAAAACACCTTCTTCCGGGATACAGAGCGTTGTTTTATGGCCCTTCGGGAACGGGGAAAACACTTACTGCAACTTTATTAGGTAAAGAATTTCAACGCGAAGTATATCGTATCGATTTGTCACAGGTCGTTTCTAAATATATTGGAGAAACAGAAAAAAATCTTGAAAAAATCTTTATTCAGGCAGAAAACAAAAATTGCATATTGATTTTCGACGAGGCAGATGCTCTGTTTGGAAAACGTACCCAAACCAAATCTTCAAATGATCGATATGCTAATCAGGAAGTGAGTTATTTGCTTCAAAGGGTAGAAAATTTTAATGGATTAATTATTCTTACTACAAATTTTAAAAATAATATTGATGATGCGTTTCTCAGACGATTCAATTGTTTAGTCAGTTATAGTAAACCTGATGCTGACGACAGATTTCTATTATGGAAAAAAATGATTCCGGCAAATATAACTTTAGAAGATGCTGATATTTTACGTAAAATTGCTACAAATTATGATTTAACCGGAGCTCAAATTGTTTCCGTCATTACTTACGCTTGCTTACAGGCAATTGAACAAAGAGATTCGGTTCTCAAAAATGTTTTTCTATTAAAAGGTATAGAAACTGAATATCTGAAAGAAGAGAAAACATTTAATCATATATAATATTGTATCCTTCAGTAAACAGACATTTTAATTATCAATCACTTGACAGTGTCTGCAAAATGCACAACAGGTATTATAATTATCTTACTATATTATATAAGGAAAAGTCTTTTTCCTTAGCAGTTTTTTCCCGCTCTCCATGTAAGTCTCCCCGAACGTTGGACAGAATTATACCCTCATTTTGTTTTGTAAAACTATAAAATATTTCATTCTGTTGTTGATGCTGGCAAAATTTGTTGAAAAGGAGAAAACTCGGTGTTGGGATTAGCGTCTGGCGAGTTTTCCTTTTTTAACAAATACTGCATTGGAGATAGGTTTCCCAAGCTTTCATGAGGTCTGTTATTGTTGTAATGCTCCATCCAATCAGAAGTTATTTCCCGTACTTCTATCAAATTATTGAAGATTCTTGCATCCAGAACCTCTGTTCTATAGCTTCTGTTGAACCTTTCAATAAAAGCATTCTGAACAGGTTTCCCCGGTTGAATGTACCGGATTTCAATTCTGTGTTTATGACACCAATTCGTAAAAACAGAACTCGTAAACTCGGGACCATTATCTGTTCGTATTGCTTTTGGTTTTCCTCTTTCCTTTACAATCCATTCCAATAGATCGGTCATATGCATCGCTCCGATGGAAAGCCCGGCTTCGATCCAAATCGATTCTCTGTTATGATCATCAATAATGTTCAACGTTCGGAATCGTCTTGAGTTAAACAAAGAATCACTCATAAAGTCCATACTCCAAACTTCATTGTATTTTTCAGGAACTTCCAAGTTTTGTCTTTCTCTTGAAGCAAGTCTTCTCCTTCTTTTTCTCAAAATATTCAGTCCTAATTTCTTGTAAATTCTATATACTTTCTTATGATTCCAACCAAAACCCTCATTACGAAGACTGTGAAACATTTTCTTGAATCCATAGCTGGGATGTTTTTCAGAAAGTTGATTCAGGCAATCAATGACGTCCGTATCATCTTTTCTTTTAGGATGATAGTAATAGCTGCTTCGCTCCAAATTCAAAGATTTACACGCCTGCCGAATGTTCATCGGATATTCTGAAACCAGATAAGCAACCACTTCCCGTTTTGTGGCAGGCTTTACCACTTTTTTGAGAGTACGTCTTTCAGTGCTTCATGTTCCAAACTAAGGTTGGCAAACATCTTTTTCAAGCGATTATTCTCTGATTCCAGTTCTTTAATTTTTGCCAGTTCTTTGGTAGAATTAATCCCGCTGAATTTCTTTTTCCAATCGTGCAAAGTCTGATAATGAAATCCATATTTCCGAGACAATTCTTTTGCAGTCTGTCCCGAATCATACTCCTTTAAAATAGCCAAAATTTGGCTGTCTGTAAATTTGCTCGTTCTCATAACCTAAAATTAATCGTTTTTTGTTAATATTTTCAGGGTTATAAAATGTCCAGTTTTTAGGGAGACTTACATCCATTCATATTCCTCGCGCCAATTCTTTTCCTAGCGCTTGCTGCGGGTAACCTTTTCTATGGGGGCTAGGGTGGAGGTCATTATACTAATATTTGTCAGAGTAAATAACCTTCATTTAAAAAACGAATGCTTGAGTTCGCTCAGTAGCGCCACATTCATAGCCTGACTCGTTGACATGAAAGATTTAACTCCGAGGAGCCACTGTTTATACTATATATAGATAGTCTAAAGTTTGAGATCCTTTAGGAGCGGTCTATTTGTAGATATTATTACCAAGATTAAAATTTTGAGCTCCTGCGGAGCTCACTGTTCATAGATAGTCGGATAGTATAAATTTTGAGCTCCATGGGAGCGTCCTGTTTGTAGTGTAATTTACAGTAAAGAAGATGAGCTCCGTAGGAGCGGCACATCATATTGCTAATTCTTCACCCGCTCCCTGCCACTCTGTGCTTCTCCAATCCTCCTTTTTGAATGCTCCTCGTTCTAGTCTTTCCTAACATTCACGCTCACAGTCATTCATGCCACCTTTCAAAACCTTTCAAAAGCTCCAACAAACAAACTCTCTAACTTCTCCCGACACAAACCCCCGTCCTCCATCCTCCAACCTCCAGTTTCATAAAAATTTTTCTCTCATGTTTTCAGCTATTTAGCATCAAATATGAATAAAATATGAATTTTATGTTAAATAGATTTGGAAGTAGGGGTATAAACGTACTACTTTTGCCCCACTGAAAACGAGAGTATATCAGTAGCGCAGGAGCGCCTCCGGGCGGATAATTTAAGTTACTTTAATAGGATGTAGATCAAGAAACATTCATTAAAATTTTTAGCGATAAAAATTTGTGAGTTTAGAAAAGATTTGTATCTTTGCAATCCCAATACGGGGAGCGCAGGAGTAGCGGATTAAGGGTTTGAGAAAAGAGTTTAGGGTTACTTAAAAAACTTTAAAATTTCTTCAAAAAACATTTGGTCAATTAGAAATAAGTTATTACTTTTGCACACGCAAATACGGCAACGCCCAACGACAGAAAAGGGTAGCTGAGGAAGCGGAAGAAGAGAGATCATTGAAAAATAGATATAACAACCAAGTAAGGAAAAACTAAAGCGTCAAAACTTTGAGTGAGTCAGACAAACATACAATGGAGAGTTTGATCCTGGCTCAGGATGAACGCTAGCGGGAGGCCTAACACATGCAAGCCGAGCGGTAGAAGATCTTCGGATCTTTGAGAGCGGCGCACGGGTGCGGAACACGTGTGCAACCTACCTTTATCAGGGGGATAGCCTTTCGAAAGGAAGATTAATACCCCATAATATAAGAAACGGCATCGTTTTTTATTGAAAACTCCGGTGGATAGAGATGGGCACGCGCAAGATTAGATAGTTGGTGAGGTAACGGCTCACCAAGTCAATGATCTTTAGGGGGCCTGAGAGGGTGATCCCCCACACTGGTACTGAGACACGGACCAGACTCCTACGGGAGGCAGCAGTGAGGAATATTGGACAATGGGTGAGAGCCTGATCCAGCCATCCCGCGTGAAGGACGACGGCCCTATGGGTTGTAAACTTCTTTTATACTGGGATAAACCTACTTACGTGTAAGTAGCTGAAGGTACAGTATGAATAAGCACCGGCTAACTCCGTGCCAGCAGCCGCGGTAATACGGAGGGTGCAAGCGTTATCCGGATTTATTGGGTTTAAAGGGTCCGTAGGCGGACTCGTAAGTCAGTGGTGAAATCTCATAGCTTAACTATGAAACTGCCATTGATACTGCGGGTCTTGAGTAAGGTAGAGGTAGCTGGAATAAGTAGTGTAGCGGTGAAATGCATAGATATTACTTAGAACACCAATTGCGAAGGCAGGTTACCATGTCTTAACTGACGCTGATGGACGAAAGCGTGGGGAGCGAACAGGATTAGATACCCTGGTAGTCCACGCCGTAAACGATGCTAACTCGTTTTTGGGTCTTCGGATTCAGAGACTAAGCGAAAGTGATAAGTTAGCCACCTGGGGAGTACGAACGCAAGTTTGAAACTCAAAGGAATTGACGGGGGCCCGCACAAGCGGTGGATTATGTGGTTTAATTCGATGATACGCGAGGAACCTTACCAAGGCTTAAATGGGAATTGATCGGTTTAGAAATAGACCTTCCTTCGGGCAATTTTCAAGGTGCTGCATGGTTGTCGTCAGCTCGTGCCGTGAGGTGTTAGGTTAAGTCCTGCAACGAGCGCAACCCCTGTCACTAGTTGCTAACATTCAGTTGAGGACTCTAGTGAGACTGCCTACGCAAGTAGAGAGGAAGGTGGGGATGACGTCAAATCATCACGGCCCTTACGCCTTGGGCCACACACGTAATACAATGGCCGGTACAGAGGGCAGCTACACAGCGATGTGATGCAAATCTCGAAAGCCGGTCTCAGTTCGGATTGGAGTCTGCAACTCGACTCTATGAAGCTGGAATCGCTAGTAATCGCGCATCAGCCATGGCGCGGTGAATACGTTCCCGGGCCTTGTACACACCGCCCGTCAAGCCATGGAAGTCTGGGGTACCTGAAGTCGGTGACCGTAACAGGAGCTGCCTAGGGTAAAACAGGTAACTAGGGCTAAGTCGTAACAAGGTAGCCGTACCGGAAGGTGCGGCTGGAACATCTCATTTTAGAGCGTCTTTCGACGTTAAACAAATAAAGGTACTTTACTGTACCATGTACTTACTTAAAAGAAAACGTTTTAGTTTTTTACTCGGTTGCTTATATTATAAAAATACAAAACCCACTAGAAATTAGTATCAGGGAAAGAGAGATTTTAGTTACAGAAGTTAGAGGTTAGATCATTAGAAGTTAGTATTAAAGCTAACAACTAAAAACCGACAACCGACAACTAAAAACATGAAGTCTCGTAGCTCAGCTGGTTAGAGCGCTACACTGATAATGTAGAGGTCGGCAGTTCGAGCCTGCCCGAGACTACTAATTTTGAGTACAGGAGTTTGAGAGTATAAGAGATAATGAGTTAACGCTCAAACCCTCCAACACAATCACTCGCCAACTCAACTAGAGGGGAATTAGCTCAGCTGGCTAGAGCGCCTGCCTTGCACGCAGGAGGTCAAGGGTTCGACTCCCTTATTCTCCACAATTACTGAAAAGTAATGAAAAGATTACAGAGATGTAACAAGAATAGAAGTTATTTAAAAAAGAAAACAAAGGATTTTAGCCGATAGGGGCTAGAGCATCCCGATTCATCGGGAAGGTCAAGGGTTCGACTCCCTTATTCTCCACAGTTTTGCGAGTTTGATTTAAAAGTAAGATGAATAGAGCCAAAACAAATATTCATTTATCAGACAAGCAGAAAGACATAAGATCATTGACATTAACGGTAAAAATATCACAAAGAGAAAACCGAGCGCAATTAAGCGTTTGAGTTTACAAAATAGTTTAACAGCGATGTTAGACAAAAAATACTGAACTAATTAATAATTAGGAAAGAAATCGTTAAGGGCGTATGGCGGATGCCTAGGCTTTCAGAGGCGAAGAAGGACGCGGTAAGCTGCGAAAAGCTGCGGGGATCGGCACACACGAATTGATCCGCAGATGTCCGAATGGGGCAACCCGGCATGTTGAAGACATGTCACCTCGTAAGAGGAGCAAACCAGGAGAACTGAAACATCTAAGTACCCTGAGGAAAAGAAATCGAAGAGATTCCGTAAGTAGTGGCGAGCGAACGCGGATTAGCCCAAAAGTCTTTATATATTTAATAGAATGTTCTGGAAAGAACAGCCATAGAGGGTGATAGCCCCGTACATGAAAGGTATATTTAGATGATAAATGAGTAGGGCGGGACACGTGAAATCCTGTCTGAATATGGGGGGACCATCCTCCAAGGCTAAATACTCCTGAAAGACCGATAGTGAACAAGTACTGTGAAGGAAAGGTGAAAAGCACTTCGAATAGAAGGGTGAAATAGAACCTGAAACCGTACGCCTACAAGCGGTCGGAGCCCACAAGTTGGGTGACGGCGTGCCTTTTGCATAATGAGCCTACGAGTTAATGTTACTAGCGAGGTTAAGTACTTCAGGTACGGAGCCGGAGCGAAAGCGAGTCTGAATAGGGCGCTTAGTTAGTAGTATTAGACGCGAAACCTTGTGATCTACCCATGGGCAGGTTGAAGCTTTGGTAACACAAAGTGGAGGACCGAACCGGTTGACGTTGAAAAGTCTTCGGATGACCTGTGGGTAGGGGTGAAAGGCCAATCAAACTGGGAGATAGCTCGTACTCCCCGAAATGCATTTAGGTGCAGCGTCGTGTATAAGTTTATTAGAGGTAGAGCTACTGATTGGATGCGGGGGAGTCAAATCCTACCAATTCCTGACAAACTCCGAATGCTAATAAATGTTCCACGGCAGTGAGGGCGCGGGTGCTAAGGTCCGTGTCCGAGAGGGAAAGAACCCAGACCAACAGCTAAGGTCCCCAAATCTCTATTAAGTTGAAGCAACGCGGTTGGACTGCATTGACAGCTAGGATGTTGGCTTGGAAGCAGCCATTCATTTAAAGAGTGCGTAACAGCTCACTAGTCGAGCGGTCCGGCATGGATAATAATCGGGCATAAATAGAGTACCGAAGCTATGGATTTACAACTTAGGGTTGTATCTGGTAGGGGAGCATTCTGTTTGCACAGAAGCTGAGTCGTGAGGCTTGGTGGAGCGTACAGAAAAGAAAATGTAGGCATAAGTAACGATAAAGCGGGCGAGAAACCCGCTCACCGAAAGACTAAGGTTTCCTCAGCCATGCTAATCAGCTGAGGGTTAGTCGGGACCTAACGCGAACCCGAAAGGGGTAGTGGATGGACAATGGGTTAATATTCCCATACTTGCTCACACTAAAAAGGGGACGGAGTGCCGTACTTACTGGAGACTGACGGAATAGTCAAGACCTAGCCTTCGGGCGAAGTTGCTGTAAGGAAAGTGCTTCCAAGAAAAGCCGAAGTGAAGCAACCCGTACCAAAACCGACACAGGTAGTCGAGGAGAGAATCCTAAGGTGCTAGAGTGAATCATGGTTAAGGAACTAGGCAAAATAGTCTCGTAACTTCGGAAGAAGAGACGCCAGCAGCAATGCTGGCCGCAGTGAAGAGGCCCAGGCGACTGTTTATCAAAAACACAGGACTCTGCTAAATCGAAAGATGCTGTATAGGGTCTGACACCTGCCCGGTGCTGGAAGGTTAAGGAAGGGCGTTAGCAGCAATGCGAAGCGTTTGACTGAAGCCCCAGTAAACGGCGGCCGTAACTATAACGGTCCTAAGGTAGCGAAATTCCTTGTCGGGTAAGTTCCGACCTGCACGAATGGTGTAACGATCTGGGCACTGTCTCAACCATGAGCTCTGTGAAATTGTAGTAACGGTGAAGATGCCGTTTACCCGCAATGGGACGAAAAGACCCTGTGAACCTTTACTATAACTTCGTATTGACTTTGAGTAAGTAATGTGTAGGATAGGTGGGAGACTTTGAAGCAGGCACGCTAGTGTTTGTGGAGTCAACGTTGAAATACCACCCTTTACTTACTTGGAGCCTAACTTGATTTATCAAGGACACTGCGTGGTGGGTAGTTTGACTGGGGTGGTCGCCTCCAAAAGAGTAACGGAGGCTTTCAAAGGTACCCTCAGCACGCTTGGTAACCGTGCGTAGAGTGTAATGGCATAAGGGTGCTTGACTGTGAGACCTACAAGTCGATCAGGTGCGAAAGCAGGACATAGTGATCCGGTGGTTCCGTATGGAAGGGCCATCGCTCATAGGATAAAAGGTACTCCGGGGATAACAGGCTAGTCTCCCCCAAGAGCTCACATCGACGGGGAGGTTCGGCACCTCGATGTCGGCTCGTCACATCCTGGGGCTGGAGAAGGTCCCAAGGGTTGGGCTGTTCGCCCATTAAAGTGGCACGCGAGCTGGGTTCAGAACGTCGTGAGACAGTTCGGTCTCTATCTATTGCGGGCGTTAGATGTTTGAGAGGGCTTGATTCTAGTACGAGAGGACCGAATTGAACAAACCTCTGGTGTATCAGTTGTACCGCCAGGTGCACCGCTGAGTAGCTACGTTTGGAAGAGATAAGCACTGAAAGCATATAAGTGCGAAACTCGCCTCAAGATGAGACATCTTTTAAGGGTCGTTGGAGATGACGACGTTGATAGGCTACAGGTGTAAAGTTGGTAACAGCATAGCCGAGTAGTACTAATTACCCGTAGATTTATTGCCTAATTGGCAAGCCTTAATTGCGCAATCAAGGTTCTCTCTTTGTGAACATTTTTATCGATAAAACAGTTGACAGTAGGGAGTTGACAGTTGATAGTATCATACCATCAACAATCAACCAAAAACTGACAACCATATACAACCTTTAGGGTGGTTTTAGCGGTGGGGCTCACCTGTTCCCATTCCGAACACAGAAGTTAAGCCCACCAGCGCCGATGGTACTGCGAAAGCGGGAGAGTAGGTCGCCGCCAGTTTTTATTTAAAAGTCTCATACATTCAGTTGTATGAGACTTTTTTTTGTTCTAAATCTACCTAAAAGTAAACGAATCCGCCATCTGTAAATCAAATTTTAACCTCCAATATTCAAGGTTTGAGATCCGGTTTGGGGAAAGAAGTTGATGAAAGTTCAAGTTGAATGTAATCTATCGAAAGCAAGAATCTAAACAGTTGCTCCTTAAAAGCAATATCTATGTAGAAAAAAGCTGACGCGTTCCTATGGAAGGCTATCTATTCCACCATTTATATTTTTTTAACGACATTACAAGTTGCTCCGTAGGAAGGATATTTGTGTAGGAAAAGTTAATGCGGGGAAAAGTGCATTCCGTCGGATCGATATCTGTTTATCATCTAAGAAGTGATTTGTCTCAGGGGTTGAAATAATGTACAGGTCGCTCCTAAGGAGCTTCTCCATCCGTGAGCTGTATTCTTTTTCTATTAACAGTCCGCCGCTCTGCGGCTTTTCAAGCAGTTGTACTTATTGCAGAACTATTTGTTGTACGTATTTTGAATAGTTTAAGATGATTGCAAAACCTTGGTTATAATGAAATAGTAAGAAATCATTACCTTTTAAAATATATCCAGAAAATGTAATTTTGAATATGCATCAAGCATCAAGCATCAAGCATCAAGCAAGCCTAAATCAAGCTTTTAGAACGAAAAAAAGTCATTGGTTATTTTGACAGATAATCAAAAGAATGCAGTCACCCCTAGCCCAGATCGCAACGGCATCCTTTTTTGTTGCAATGAAAAAGCACAGGCACAAAAAAGATATAGTGAAGAGCTGGATAAAGCTTCTGAAAGTCTTAATTAATTACAGGTATCAAATGATCTAAATATTGTATGATTTTATAGTATAAAAAATTACCATCATTGCTGATGGTAATTGTGGTTATTAGCTTATAATGAAATTACTTTTTTATCTCATCTATAATTTGAGTCTTTATTTTTTCCGCTGTTTTTAAGATTTTTATTTTAAAAAAACTTCTTCATTAGAATTGTTGACGATATACAATTCATTAGAAAAATGAATTTTTGTAATAATAGAATCATTTTTTGGTAAAATGGATCAAGAAAGAAAAGAAAAAACTTTCGCCGAGAGAATATTAAATACTGAGTCTTTATGCTGGTGGGCTCAAGATCAATGAAATTGCTCAGAAACTTTTTATTACAGCAGATACCGTTAAATTTCATCAAAAAAACTCTTTGAAAAAATTGAAGTGAGTAATATTGCTGGAGCTTTAAATTATGTTAAAATCAATAAATTATTGTAATCTAAATCTTTTTCCCTCATTCTAATTTTTTCAGTACCAATTAAGTACATTTGTTAGGGAAATATTTTTTCTCATTTAAATGTTTTTAGGTCTGATATTTGTATCTTAAGTACAAACTCAATGGCCTCTACTTATTTATGAAAAAATTATTTTTGAAACAATCATTATTCTACACTTTATTTTTTGCATTATTACTTACTGGATGTAGGAAAGATAACGAAAAAATAGACAACCAGTCACAAGGTACATCTTCAGGAACATCAACAGACGAAAAAAAATCGGATTCGGTAGCTACAAAAACTGAAATAAAAGAATCTGCACCACCTGCAATGCAGGAAAATGGTTTTTATAATGCTTTTGCCATTCCGAAAGATAAGAAGCTAAGAGATTCCTTATATTCAATTTTTAGTAAAAAATATACAGAAAGAGAACGTTACGCAATTTTAGCACTCAACAGATTAGATTCTAAAAGCAAGTGGAATTCTGATACGTTAGTTGTTCCTGCAAAGATTGATACTACTTTGATGGCTTATTCTCCTTTTCCAATGCAGCTTGATGTGTTGAGCGAAGTGAAAAAGTTTGTTGTTTTCTCATATCCGATTCAGGCTTATGGAGTTTATTCCAATGGAACGTTGGTGAAATGGGGCCCGACAAGTATGGGTAAAAAAACAGCTCAAACTACAAGAGGTTTAATGTTTGCAAATTGGAAGAAAAAATTGGCTATATCTACCGTAAAAAGCGAGTGGAAATTACCATACAATTTCAATATTCATAATACTCATGGGATTGGTTGGCATCAATATGACCTTCCTGGCTATCCTGCTTCACATTCTTGTTTGAGATTATTGATGAAAGATGCAATTTGGTTATACAGTTATGCTGATACCTGGATATTAAATCCGGGTGGAGCAACTACAAAAGCCAACGGAACACCAGTAATCGTTTTTGGAGATTACCCATGGGGAAAAAGAAAACCTTGGAGAAATCTTTTAAATGATCCGAATGCCAACAATATTTCTGTCGAGGAAATGACTAATTTGATTAAACCTCACGTTGAAAAAATGGTAAAAGAACAAACCAACAGAGAAAAAGTTTCCGATTCTATTAAAGCAGCAAAAGCTATGGAAGTTACAGCTCATATTGCAGAACCGGAAGCTTCCAATTAAATTTTCTTTTCATGATGTAAGGTCGATTCTTCAGCAAACTTTCTAAGTTTTTTCATCTCATCTTTAGCTTTCATTTGTCCTATCCTTGCAGCAGCATAGGTTACCGCAATACAAAAAAGCATTGCGAATGAAGCATTTAAAGCCCAAGGATATTCAAAACTTTTGATTTGCTTTTCAACGTAATACATGGTGAAAAATGTCATCCAGAGAATGGAAAACAGAAAGTAGAGAAACATAAAGAATGTCCAGACCGAAGAACTTGGCCCAAAAACTCCTCTTATAACGGTTTGATCATCTTCAATTTCTGTACGAAGAGACAATTGAGGTTGCCAATATTGTTCATATACGGTTTCTACGCAAATGGTGGCCATTTCTTTGTTGATATTGCCGGAAAATTCACCTTTATGCTCAGCCAGATATTTTTTTAGATTTTCGGCATAAACTTCTTTACTCAAATGGGTGTACATTTTGAATCTCGGCCGATTTCTTATTTTGTCTAAGGTGGTTTCTTCTGTTTGCATATTAATCTTGATAGGGTATTGGGTCTTCTAATGTAAAACTAAGGCGAAGTTCCTGATTTTTTCTGATAATATTCATATTTATTGTCTTGCCTTCATCAGATTTCATCATTTCCATGATTTTTTGCAAGGTCATATCTGAAGTTTTCTTTCCGTTGATGGTGATGAGTTGATCACCTTTTTTCAATCCTGCTTTATCGGCTGGCGAATCTTTTCTTACTCCGGCAATCGAAAAGAAAGGTTTTAGAACAAATTTATATTGTAGACTGTTGTTGATAAGTTCCACTCCATTACCTCCATTATCTTTCTTTTTGCTTTCGAGATTAAACAAATCTTTTTCCCACTGCAATCCGTCTTGTTGAAAATCTAAACCACTCATGTTGAAGTGAAATGGATCATTATAATTCTTGTTTTTTCTGAGATATAATTTTTGGTTTTGATAATCAAAAATTGCTGTGAATCTTCTAAGAATATCTCCACCAACCGAACCTTTTCTTTCTACTACCAAATTCACATGCTGAATAGAAAATTCATCGGGCATTGCCATTAGCGGTTTTTCGAATTTAAAATCACCCAGATAAAAATTGTGAATACGACTTCTTTTGCCAAAAATATCACCATTGAATCCCCTACCTAAATAATCGTCAATATTTGGTCTGTTGTAAACGAAATTTTTAATAAGAGTAGGGAAGAGCCAGATAGCATCGCTGTTTCCCATATCAATTAAAAGTTTTGAACTTTTTTTCTCGTTGGTCATTTCTATATCAGCGAAAATGTAAGGCTTATTTCTTTCAACGGAAATAGGTAATTCATCAAACTTTTTAATTCTTTTTTTGAATAAATCATCATTATTGTAAACAGTGATTTTCTTCGAACTGTAATCTATCGCAATAGGATAATTTTTAAAAAAATGATAACCAATAATGCCGTTCACAGGAATTCCAACGTGAGATGAAATATTAAAATCCTGATCCAAAATAATAAAAAGAGTAAAAGAAGTATTGATAAAATGTTCTCCTATTTTGCCAATATTGTGATCAGATTTAAAGCCTTCAATACTTGCACTTCCTCCAAGTCCGGAAAATTTCATTTTTTCTAAAGGTGAAAGTTTTAATTCTTTATTTTCGAGACTGAAAATGGTAGTTTCTGCAACTCCGGTGTCCAGCATAAAAGTAAGTTCGGCACCATTTACTGTAATCGGAATAAAAATCAAATTATTAATCAGCTTAAAAGGAATCACTATTTTTTTTGCATCTTTTATCTCAAAACTATTTTGAGCATTCGCAAAAATGCTGAACATACAAATGAATAAAAAATGCATTAATTTCATCTTATTAAATTACTAAAATAATTGAATTAAAAATAAAAAACATTCTCAAATTGTTGAGAATGTTTAAAAATGATCAAGGAAATGTCTTTTATTTCGAAAAGAATTCCATTAAATCGATATAATTTTTTTGATTGACGCCGTGACCGCTCATGTATTCTCTGAAAGTGAAATAACAACTCAGATCATACAGCAGATCTGCAGCTTTTCTTCCCCATTCCATAGGAATTATGGCATCATCTGTACCGTGGGAAACGAAAAACCGAAGTTTCTCTAGCTTCTTTTTATCTTTTACGATGTCTGTCAGCAATTTCTCTTCGGGATAACTGCTCAAACACGCAATATAATTAAAGAGATCAGGATATTTTAAAGCTAAACTGTAGCATAAAATTCCACCTTGGCTGAATCCACAAAGATGTGTCTTGTTATCCGTAAGTCCATATTTGTTGGATATAGCTATGATGTTCTGTAAAACACTCTCCAATGCTTCTTTTGCCTGATCGATGTCTATAAACTGCTCAGGATTATTAAAATCAATATCAAACCATGAATATCCTTCAAACTGGGTTTCTCTCGGAGCTCTGAAACTTACCAGAATCCAGTCAGCGGGTAAGCTTTCTCTAAAACTGAAAAGATCCTGCTCATTGCTTCCATAACCATGAAGCATAAATAGAATAGGAGTTTGAGGAGTAATATTTTCCGGCTCTCTGACGATGTAATCTAAATTCATATACTAAGAATCTATTTTTTATTGTTAAATGGAATCGCTTTAAAAATTAATTTAAATCTAAGCGATTGATAGAGCAAAGATAATTAATAATGATTTATTTATCTTGAAAATAGTAAGTTGCCAGAATGAGAATTGATCGAAGCGAAATTGATTGCTGGTGTTTTGTTGAATTGCTATTGATTGTATTTTTTTATTGGAAATTTTACATAAAAGTTATTTTTATATTGATAAAAATCCTATATTTGAAACATTAAAAATCTATTCGGAGAAATGAAGCAAATTTACAAATCAAAAAGTTTACATAGACTTTCATTAATGGTAGTCGCATTATTTTCTGTAGTATCTGTTATGAATTCTTGTAAAGATGATGACGAAGACGAGTTTCAAGATCACCTTGTACAGTTTGAAGCAAAACTGGTAAAAGGTACGGGAACAGCAGTACCAGTATTTAAAACGATAGTTACTCAGGTTGGGGTAAGTCAAAATACTAATTTTGATACACCAGGTCTTGTATGGGCGAGTGATGAATTTTTCGTAAACTCAAGCCAGTCTCAACTTAATTTAGATGCAAATGCGCTTCTTACAAATGCAGATTCTCAATTAATCGTTACATTATACGTTGATGGAGTGGTTGCAAAATCTGACACCGCTACAGGAGTAGGAACACAAGACGCTTCTATTGATTACAGCTTTTTAGAATTGTAATTAATTTAAAAATAAAATAAAAAAACCGCCAAAGGCGGTTTTTTTGATATAGATTGAAATATTATATTGCTTTTACAATAAAATAATTCTTTTTTCCTTTTTGAAGTAATAAAAATTTACCGTCGATCAGATCGCTTTCATTGGCAGTATACACTTCATTTACTTTTTCTTTATTTACAGAAATTGAATTTCCTTTCAATTCTCTTGTAGCCTCACTTTTAGATTTTAAAAATCCTGATTTTTCAGAAAGTAAATCAACAATATTAATTCCTAAAACATCATTTTTAGCTACTTCTTTTTTTGGAACTCCATCAAATATTTCAAGGAAAATTTCTTCGTCGAGACTTACCAAATCTTCAGCAGTAGATTTTCCGAAAAGAATTTCTGAAGCCTTTAAAGCTCTTTCATATTCCTCTCTTCCGTGAACCCAAACCGTAACTTCTTTAGCTAATTTCTTCTGTAGTTTTCTTTCGTGCGGAGCAGTTTGATGTTCTGTAATTAAATTTTCAATTTCTTCTTGTCCTAAGAACGTATAGAATTTTATGAATCTTTCTGCATCAGAATCTGTTCCATTTAACCAAAACTGGTAGAATTTATAAGGTGAAGTTTTCTGTTTATCTAACCAGTAATTTTCACCGCTTTCCGACTTTCCAAATTTCGAACCGTCAGCTTTCGTAATCAAAGGAACTGTCAAAGCAAAAGCTTCTCCCTGTGCTTTTCTACGGATTAATTCTGTTCCTGTGGTGATATTTCCCCATTGATCAGAACCTCCCATCTGAAGTTTTACACCATTATTTTGATATAAATGTAAAAAATCATATCCTTGAATTAATTGGTAAGTGAATTCTGTAAAACTCATTCCGTCAACACCCGCTTCTCCTGAAAGTCTCTTCTTTACAGAATCTTTTGCCATCATGTAATTGACTGTAATGTTTTTCCCAACATTTTTAGCAAAATCAAGGAATGAAATTTTCTTCATCCAATCGTAATTGTTCACCAATTCTGCTCTGTTGGTTTCATTTCCTTCAAAATTCAAAAATCTTGAAAGTTGGTTTTGCAGACAATCAACATAATGTAAAAGCGTTTCTTCATCCAAAAGATTTCTTTCGGCGGATTTTCCTGAAGGATCTCCAATCATTCCTGTAGCACCACCAACCAATGCAATCGGCTTGTGACCGTGCTGCTGAAAGTGAGCCAAAATCTTAATCTGAATAAGACTTCCGATATGTAAAGAATCTGCGGTAGGATCGAACCCGATATAGGCAGTTGTCATCTCCTTATCCAGTTGTTCGTCGGTTCCGGGCATCATGTCGGCAAAAAGGCCACGCCATTTCAGTTCTTCAATAAAAGAGTTCATTATTTTTTGTTTAAAATTTAAGGAGCAAAGATAAGTAAAATATAGAATGTGAAATCAACAGACTGTTCTGCAACTTAGTTTAAATCACCTAAATCCCAAATTCTTTTAATTTTTTAATTATTAAATCTTTTAATTTTAATAAATTTGTTAGTAATGAAAGACGAACAATTATTTTCGCTCATCCAACAGGCAAAGGAAAAAGACCAAAAAGCTCAAACCAAGCTCATCAATGTTTTTTGGGTAGATGTTTTTTCTTTTGTGATGAAAAAAGTGCACGACGAAAATGATACAGATGAAATTACCGTCAATGTTTTCTCAAAAGTTTTATCTAAATTGGATATGTACGATCCTCATTTCCAATTTAAAACCTGGATTCTGACGATTGCCCAAAATACAATTATCGATTTTTGGCGGAGAAAAAGCAGAGAAAATCAAGACCCAACAGAAAATTTAGATGAAGTAAAAAATCATTATGCAAAGTCTCCTGAAGAACTGATGATTTCTGATGAAGAACAAAAGAAAATCATCAAAACCATCGAATCTTTGGACGGTAATTATCAGGATATTATTAAACTGAGATTCTTTGAAGAAAAAAGCATCAAGGAAATAGCCGAAGAGCTTGGGATTTCTGTTGCCAACACGAAAGTAAGAGTCATGCGCGCAAAAAAAGTCTTGGCTGAATTGCTGAAAAATAATGAGTTTGAGGATAATTAATTTTTGCAAAGCAATGTTTTTTGCCACGAATGCACGAATTTTTTAATTCAAGCAAGAAGCCAATAATAATTCGTGCATTCGTGGCAAAAATAAATTATCATTTCCATCAATTTGCATCGTAGACGCAGTCGATAAAAAATTCCTTAACTTTGAAGTCAATTTGAGAGATAAATGGAGAATTTAGTTCAGGATACTACCGTTCAAAAACCAAAATGGATTCGTGTAAAACTTCCTACCGGAAAGAATTACAGAGAACTTCGTACATTGGTTGATAAATATAAATTAAATACAATTTGCCAAAGCGGAAGCTGCCCGAATATGGGTGAATGTTGGGGAGAAGGAACTGCAACTTTCATGATTTTGGGGAATATTTGTACCCGAAGCTGTGGATTTTGCGGGGTAAAAACCGGAAAACCAATGGATGTCAATTGGGACGAACCTGAAAAAGTGGCTCGTTCAATCAAATTAATGAAAATCAAGCATGCAGTTTTAACTTCAGTTGACCGTGATGATTTGAAAGATATGGGATCAATCCTTTGGGGTGAAACTGTAAATGCTGTAAGAAGAATTTCTCCAGGAACGACGATGGAGACATTAATTCCTGACTTTCAAGGATTGACAAAACATTTGGACAGAATGGTGGATGTAGCTCCTGAAGTGATTTCTCACAACATGGAAACCGTAAAACGTTTGACCAGAGAAGTGAGAATTCAGGCAAAATATGAGAGAAGCCTTGAAGTTTTAAGATATTTAAAAGAAGCTGGACAAAACAGAACGAAAACTGGATTGATGCTTGGTTTGGGTGAAGAAAAACATGAGGTTTTTCAAACAATTGAAGACATTAGAAATGCCAAAGTAGATGTGATTACGATGGGACAATATTTGCAACCAACGAAAAAACATTTGCCTGTGAAGAAATTTATAACTCCGGAAGAGTTTGATGAATTTGGCGATTTTGCGAGAAGCTTGGGTTTCAGACACGTTGAAAGTTCGCCTTTGGTAAGAAGTTCTTATCACGCAGAAAAACATATTCACTAAAAATATACATCGCTTCATTTTTGAAGCGATTTTTTTGTAAAGAAAAAATCTCATTTTAATAAAGTCAAAACAATGTTTGTCATTCCGGAGGAATCTAGACAATGTTTTTTCCCAAAAAGATTCAACAAAATAAGCTTAGATTCCTCCGGAATGACAAACTAAGTGTCACTATTGATTTGCAAATAGAAAATATAAAACGCAAACATCTTTGAGATCCGTGAGATAAATAGATCAAACTTCTACTTTATTCAAATGCTTTTTCTTAAAAGCAGTCGGGGTTTCTCCGATATAATTTTTAAATAATTTATTGAAATAAGAAAGACTTTCAAAACCGACCTGAAAAGAAACTTCCGAAATACATAAATTCTGCAACAGCAACATTTTTGCCTGATTAATTCTATAGTTATTCACAAAATCTGTAAACGTCATATTGGTCTGTTTTTTAAAATATCTGCAAAAAGCAGGTGTGCTCAGACTTACCATTTCAGCAATCGTATTCACATTTGGGTTTTTATCATAATTTTCGTTGATGTAGTCATAGATGGTTCCCATTCTGATTTTATCGTTTAAAAACCATTTTACCCTTGTGTCTTCTTTATTTAACTCTTTAACCTCATCTGATTGAGAAAGGATTTGCAAAACTTCCATCAAGGCAATCAGTGATTCAAAAGGATTTTTTTGTTTGATGAGATGAAGTTTTTTAACAACGATTTTTTTTGTTTCTCCGAAAAAAGATAATCCAAGATAGGAGCGGTCTAAAAGTTTTTTAATATTATCAAATTCAGGAACGGGAAGAATCATTTCCTCCAAAAAATTTTCTTTAAGCTGCAATACAACCTGCTTGTATTCGGTTTTAATTCCATAATCAAAATTCAAATGCGGAACATTTGAACCTACCAAAAGAAGATCACTTTCCATAAAACCGGAAATATCTTTACCTACATGACGAATTCCGTTGAGAGCTTCTACATAAACCAATTCAATTTCAGGGTGATAATGCCAGAAAAAACAATGTTTCATAGAGGGTTCGAAAATTTTGAAAGATTTACCCTTTTCAAAGTCAATGATTTCTTTCTGAATTTTCATAAGGTTCTATTTTGATTAATAATTATTACAAATTTATTTAAAATTGTCAATACGGAGCAATGATTCATCATTTCAGAACAAATAAAAACCGTTATTTCTCTCGAATTTTGCACTTTGAAATTGGAAGAGATGTTTGATAGAAGAATTTTGCCTTTGGCAATCGGTGGTTTGGCGATCGGAACTACAGAATTTACGATTATGGGATTGCTTCCCGATATTGCAAAAACACTGCAAATTACCATCCCGCAAGCGGGTCATTTGATTGCGGCGTATGCTTTGGGAGTAGTGATTGGAGCGCCCATCTTAATTGGTTATTCTGTGAAATTTCCACCCAAAAAAGTGTTGCTGGTTTTGATGGTGATTTTTACCATTTTTAATGCTTTATCGGCAATCGCTCCAGATTATAATTCGATGTTGATTATCAGATTTATGTCCGGTTTACCACACGGAGCTTTTTTTGGAGTTGGGACTGTGGTTGCGTCAAGAATGGCAGGAAAAGGGAAGGAGGCATTATATATTTCATTGATGTTTACCGGATTAACGGTGGCCAATTTAGCAATGGTTCCTTTGGTGACGTACATCGGGCATGCATTCCACTGGCGTTGGTATTTTGCCATCGTTGGAGTGATTGGTCTGGCTACTTTATTGGCGTTAAAACTTTGGCTACCAGCAATGGAAAAAAAGGAGGACAGTCATTTTCTGGAAGAATTGAAATTCCTGAAAGGCAAACAGTCTTGGTTAGTTTTAATGATTACGGCCATCGGATTTGGAGGATTATTTACGTGGTTTAGCTACATCACACCTTTGATGACGGTTGTTTCGAAGATTGAAAGCAGTCATATGGCTTACGTCATGATTCTTGCCGGTGCCGGAATGGTTGTCGGAAATTTAGCAGGAGGTTTTCTTTCAGATAAATTAGGACCGGAAAAAACCTGTGTGTTATTGCTATTTTTGATGATGTGTTCTTTGTCAGGAGTGTTTTTCCTTTCAGAATATCAAAGTATTTCTTTGGTTTTGACATTTATTTGTGGGGCTTTATCGATGTCGGTTGCTGCACCCATTAATATCATGATGATGAAAGCCGCACCTAAAAGTGAAATGATGGCCGCTGCTTTTATGCAGGCTGCATTTAATATTGCCAATGCGATGGGCGCTTTCTTGGGAGGAATTCCTTTAGAACATGGCTTGCCTTACAATTATCCTTCGCTAGTGGGAGTGGGGATGACGATTATTGGTTTAGTGATCAGTATCATTTATTTTTATCTGTATCGCTCAACCAAGGTGGCAGAAAAGGAATTGATGACGGAATGTGTTACCTGTGATCAATAAAAAAAGAGAAGCAATTTGCTTCTCTTTTTGTTTCTAATCTTCAACTTCGTTGCCGTTCTGACACCAATATAAGGCATTATAGAGATTTTCTTTTGGAAAAGATTTAAATTCTCCGGGCATCAGAACACTGAAAATATCCGTGAAATTTTGTACTCCCTCTTTATCGGTGACAATCGCTGCACGATTCCATTTTGAAAGATTTTTTATGCCTAAAAGAGCATCCTGAAGCCAGGCTCCCATGGTGAAATTGCTTAAATCTGTGTCGAGATACAAAAGATAGTTTAATTCATCAAACTGTTCTACTTTATTTTTCACATGAGGAATGACAAGATTTTCAAAATCTTCTTTAGTAACATCTCCAGTTGCATTGAATGCAGCTACATTTTCAGGGGCATCATTAATAATCGTGATCATAATTTATATTTTAAATGGTTTTGGTAGCTTTAAATTATCAATAATTAAACCAGAAATATGTAATTACTCTATTAAGGGCTCAATTATTGATTGACAATTGAAAAATAATTTCTATGGACTTGAAATCTAACGAACCTTTCTGGCTTTTGAAAAATGGCCTTGTTTCTTCTTACCCTTCTCTGAAATCTGATGAAGAATGCGATGTTCTTATTATAGGAGGCGGAATCACAGGAAGTCTCATTGCTCATCAAATGATAAAAGAAGGATACCAAACGATTTTAATTGATAAACGTGAAATCTGCAACGGAAGCACTTCTGCAACAACATCGATGTTACAATATGAAATAGATACTCCATTGTACGAATTGATTGAAATGATTGGTGAAAAAGGGGCGGTAGAAAGTTATAAAGCCTGTTCAAAATCTATTGATGACCTTGAAAAATTAACGAAAGAAATAAAAGCTCGTTCAGGTTTTAAAAGAAAGCAATCTTTGTATTTTGCTTCTAAAAAGAAGGATGCAATTTGGTTAGAGAAAGAATATGAAGTAAGAAGAAAAGCCGGATTCGACGTTACCTGGCTCGGAATTGAAGATATTGAAGATAAATTTGGTTTCCAAAATACGTATGGCGGAATTTTGTCGAAGCAAGGCGCAAGCATTGATGCCTTCAAATTTGCTCATGAGCTGCTGAGATTTAATGTCAATAAAGGTTTAAAAGTTTTTGATAAAACTGAAATGAAATCGGTGAAATATTTGCGTGATCATAATTTAGCATTGACGACTGATGGGTTTAATATTAAAGCTAAAAAGATCATTTATTGTGTAGGTTACGAAAGTTCAACAATGATTAAAGAACACTTTGTTGATCTGAAAAGTACATACGCAGTTGTTTCTGAGATCGACAATGATAAATTTAAGAATATAGAACATACACTCGTCTGGAATACCGATGATCCCTACATATATATGAGAACAACCGATGATGAGCGACTTTTAATCGGTGGTGGTGACGAAGATTTTTCTGATCCCGAAAAACGTGATTCCTTATTAAATAAAAAAGAAAAAGAGATTCTCAAAAATCTGAAAAGAATAAAACCCGATTATCATTTTTATACTGATTTTGTCTGGGCAGGAACTTTCGGAGAAACAAAAGACGGCTTGCCTTACATCGGAGCTCACGACCAATTTAAAAACTCTTATTTTGTCTTAGGTTTTGGCGGAAACGGAATTACTTTTTCGGTAACCGGAATGGAAATGGCTTCTGCGTTTATGAAAAATAAAAAACACGAGCTTTCTGAGTATTTTAAATTTGGAAGATAACTTTATTTCAAATTTACCGTTTGAAAAATTGACTGATAAAGTTTCGGGGTTCGGCGAAGCCGAGCCCCGAAATAAAATAAAACAATACTTTTGATAGGATTTCATCCTATCCTTTATTAAGTCGTCCCTTTGGGACTTTATCAACTTGAATATCAAATCTCATATCCATATATTGTAGACTCGCATTGCAAAACTAAAAACTATATCCATTTTTCTTAGCCAATTCTAGAATAGATTTTTCAATTGCTTTTCCTAAATCATCGCCTTCAGCATTTCCTCGCTTTTTCATTTCAGAGTCGATGAAACTTTGTCTTTGTTTTGCCAAAACTTCAATTTCTTTTTGGATTTTGTCACGGTCTGCAGATTTTTGAGCTACAATTTTTTGAATTTCAGCTTTGCTTTTTCCTTTTAGTTCAGAAGGCAGTTCTTCTTCTTTCATCGATGTAATGTAGGCTTTATCTTTTTCAACTTTATCTACCAAATCCCAATGATCATTTTTGTAAGCATTTTTCTTTGATTTGCTCACTGCTCTTTCCACAGCATTTGACGCAGAAAGAGATTCTGCATTAACGTCCTGAACAGACTGTTTGTTTTTCATTTCAGAACCACGACTTCCATAGGAAATATACGTGTTGTTTAATTGAGAATTGTATTGCGAAATTTTCATATCATAAGGCGTCTCAATATAAATGACCTTTCGGTCGCTATCGATATTAAAGAACTTTCCGTCACCAAGACTCGCTCCGTTTTGCCAGAAAGTTTGAATTCCCTCATCACGACTTCCGCAAAAAATGGTGTTGGTGTAAATGTTTTTTTTCTTTGCACCCGAAATTGTTTCTTTATAATTGATTTTTCCCTGGTCAAACGCTTCATTTCCGGCGATGTAAATCAGCTTCATGCTCTTTTCATTTCCGTCCCATTTCAGATTGGTTGACGCATCACGAATGACCGCTCCACAATATTCATTTCCGCCATTGGTTTTTAGAGCGAAAAGTTTTTCTGAAACCAAATCTAAATCCTGCGTAAGCGGAGTTACCTGTCTGATGTAATTTTCATCCTGCAACCCGTCATTTCCGTATTCATAAAGAGCAATTTCCACTTGTGGAGCTTTTCCGTTGTATTTTAAAGTGGTTAACGTATTGACGATATTCCAAAGTCTGGATTTTGCCTGATCGATTAATCCATCCATGCTGTTGGACGTGTCCAAAAGTAAAGCTACCTGAATTTTATTATCCTTTGAAACTGAAATTTGCGGTTGATTTGAAATAGTACTTTCTACAATTTCTCTGTCGTTATTTTTACTGCAACGATTGTCTGAAATTTTACCTGCACTCAAAAAAGCAATTACACTTGCTGTTATTGTTAAAACTTTTAATGTGTTCATATTGTATGTTTTTAATGATTTTTATTTAATTTTTACTAAATCTTTTTTGTTGGGAATCGCAAAGGCGCAATTTTTATTTTGATAAACTTTTAAAGAAGCAAGGATTTTATCTTCGATGAAATTTATTAGCAATTTCTAAATGAAAATCTTCCGTCACACTGAGCGAAGTCGAAGTGATCTTGTGCCTTAAAAACAGTTTGTTTTTCCTAAAACCTTTGCGCCTCTGCGATTAATAACTTTTTTAATAAGACTTCATCATATTCTTTAGAAGACCGTCCCTTTAGGGCTCTCTCAACTGCACTCAGACTCTCAAACCCTCAAGCCCTCAAACGTAGTTAACGACTGTAATACTGAATCTGCGTTTCTTTAGGATATTTTACTTCATAAGAGAAATTGATTTTTTCTGAACTTCCGCTGTTGATTTTTCTGTTCCATAGAATACTTCCGGTTTTAGCATCAAACTCTCCGTTTCCGATGTCTAATGTTTTGACTGTGATTTTCTGATTTTCACTTAATGGAATCTGGTCTAAAATTTCCAGCTCGATACTTTCTTTCGTGTTATTTCTGATTGATATTTCGTAAGATTCTGTTTCCAGTTTATTTGAGCTGAGAGATTTCTGAGCAGTTTTATCTTCAATTTTGATGCGTTTTACCACAATTCTTTCATCAACTCCAAGTGAAATAGGGAACTCGTCTTTTACATAATTGCTTGCAATATTGGTTTTTCCGATGTAATTATCTTCAAAATAAATATTCGCTTCACCTGAAATCAGATTTAAATTCTGCCAGTTTTTCACAAAAGCCATCAAGAAAACCTGATTGTTAAGCTTCGGAACAGTATGATATTTATAAGTAGATTCTACGTTTTTCTTATCTAAAATCACGTATTGTTCTTTTTCCTGACTTACGATAGTTTGGTCGTAATTTAATTCATACAAAATATTCATCTGATTATCCGAAACTGTTGCCACAGGAATCTGACTTGCTGCAGCAACTTCCGCTCTCATCTGGTAAGAATTAGACATATCTGCTTTTGCTTTTTGCATATAACCTACCTTTGCATCCTCATTATTGTAAGCGGTATATTCTGCGACATAAAGCGGTGATAAAATAGGTCTGTTTTGGTTATAAGAAGGTCGATAAGTGGAAACAAAAAGTTTCACATTTTTCCAGTCTTGTCCTGTTTTCTGGTAGATTTTTCCTTTGTATACAATTTCTAAAGGCTTTTTAATTGATAAAGCTCTTAAATCGTATGAAGGAACCCAACCTGCGTTGGAAACGATGTAGCTCACTCCAAGATTCAGATTCATTTCGTTTTCAGCAAGAATTTCAAGAACTAATTCTTTTCTGTTTTGCGTTTTATGAATCTGTTCTTCAGAGAATTGTTTGTTGATTTTAGTAATGCTTTCGTCAAATGTAGTTTTTTGTTCGGTCAAAAGAAAAACCTGATTGTCGATTTCCAGCATTCTTTTTCTGTAGAATTCAGTCAGTTTAATCAACTGTTGCTGTGGCGTCGATTTATCGTTGGTTGAAACTTTAAGATTATCATTAATGATGTTTTGTTCACCCGTCAGATTTTTAATCTGAATATTTAGCAAATTAACTTGTCTCTGAAATTTTTTTCTTTCATCATCCAGTTTTTTTTCGCCATCAGTCAGTTCATCGTCTTTAAGATAACTGCTTTGTGGAGTAATTGATAAAAGGGTAGTGTTTTTTTCAAGATTTATTTTATAAGTGTTTTCGTCCAAATCATTCGGAAGGTTGATAATTTTCACCGTGTTTCTTCCTTTTTGGAGAGTTACATTCGTGCTTCCGAAAACTTTCGCTCCCTGCAAAAATACGGTTGCCTGTTTCACATCGATTTCCTTTTTAATTTCCTGAGATTTAAAAAGCGAAACCATAAAAATGAGTATAAAAATTGAGTGTCGCATTGTTTATTATTTTAAAGTTCTACAGTAAAATTACCTCGATTAGAAACTGAAAATTTGAAGACTTGGTGAACTGAGGTTTTCACTTGGTGGAAGTTTTTAGACAAAAAAAGACAGCCATTTCTGACTGTCTTTTCACCACATTAAAGAATCTCGTATCTTGTTTTGATACTGTATTTCAGCTTAATGTTTTCGATGTTATCAAAAGCAAAATCAACACTTTGATCGGCTGCTTCCAATTGTACGTTCGCCATTTTGCTTCTGTAGGCTACCGGCATTACAGAGTCGCTCATGTAGTCTTCGATTTCTGTGATTTCCAAAGGCGTTCCTGTTTTTTTACCGATGCTTTCCAAAAGATAATCTGCTTTTTCTTTGGCCGCTTTCAAGGCATTGATTTTAACGGTTTTTCTGAAATCTGCAATTTTTGTGTTTTTAATTTCTGCAATATTCAGATTGCTTACCCATTTTTGATTCAAATCTTCAAAAAGCTTACTCACATTGGTTTTAGCATTGACTTTAAACTGAAAACTCTTTGTGAATTTTGTTGTTTTAGAATACAAATTCTGATACATCGATTTGAATTTGATGTCTTCATTTTTTACTCCGTTGGTTTTCAGAGTTTCAAATAAAAGTTTTTCGTTGTCTGCCAATTGATTTTTGTTGTCGGCTTTTATTCCGATGTTAAAGATGATTTCATCCGGTTCGACTTCCATTTCTGCAACTCCCGTTACTTCAATTGCGTTTTTTTTGATTTCCTGCGCATTCACCAAGCTTCCTGCTGCAAAGATTCCTACTAATAAAAGGTGTTTCAGTTTCATAATAAATTCTTTATTTTAAATTTCTAAAGTAAAATTACTGCGAATAGAAACTTGAATTTTACAAACTTGGTGAACTGAGGTTTTGACTTGGTGAAAGCGATTCTTTAGGAAAAAATCTAACTAAATAGAGCTTAGCGATTCTTTTTAAAATCATATTTAATGCTCATGTTGATAATATATTGTATTCCGATTTCAGGATCTTCGTTGTTGATTACTTTATCAAAACCATTATATGGAGTTCCTTCATAGTAAAAGGTTTTTCCTTTTTTTTCCATTTTTTTAATCATCAGATCATTGTTGTTGTAACCTCGCAATAAATCGAAATCTGAACTTTCATAAGCGGTATATTGTTGATACTGTGAAGACGGAAAAACATAATTAAAACCAGAGTTCATCGTTGGTGTTCCGATAATTTCTTTCTTGAATCTTTTAAAATAATCCTCTTTTTTCCATTTGGCAATTTTGCTTGCTTCGGTCATTAAATCCTGATGAATTTTTTCAAGATTAGTGTTCATATAATCAATTTTAATAATGTCATAAATCTGATAATCTGAGGCTTCATAGATGATTTTCTCGATTTTAGAATGGTCATTGGTTTTAATAATGATATTTTTCTTGATTTCAAAACCTTTAATTTTTTCACTGATCAATTTTTTATCATCAGAAAGGCTCACATCATACACTTTGGTCTGGGAAATAAAATCCACATAAAAATCGTCTTTATTTATCCCTAAAACTCCAAGTCTTTTGATGAAATTCTGTATTCGTATGTTCATGTTTTCAATGGCTTTTTTAGGAGATTCTGCTTCATCATTCAGTCCTAAAGTAATTTTAAACTGATCTGCTTTTTTATTCATCAATACATTGACGTTAATCACCATCGTAGAATCTGTAGCATAAAAATGCTTCACATCAGAAAGTACAGGACGATTGTTTTCATAGGAATTTCGGTTTCTGTAAGCCTGATTTCCGGACATTTGTGCTTGAATAGAATAAATAGAAATTAAAAGAAGCAGCAAAGTGAAGAATTTGGTTTTGTTGTAGTAAAAATTGTTTTTCATGAGAATTAAGTTTAAATTATATCACAAACTTAATCGTCTTTTCAAAGCAGTTTAAAAACAACTTGGTGAATGCAGATTTTCACTTGGTAAGCACAAAAAAAGACAACTCCGAAAGAATTGTCTTTAATTTTTTATAAAGAAAAATGGTTATGGTAAAAAATAAACTTTGATAATTTTGCCATCTTTAATTTCATAAATCGCCGTCGCTTCTACTTTTTGCCCTTTTCTCATACCTGAAACGCTTTCCTGATCAATGACGAAATTACCGTTTATGATTCTGTTTTTAATTTCGCAATGAAGCTCCGGAAGGTCTTTAAACATAGTGGAATAATCTTTTCGCATCGCTTCTTTTCCTTTGCTGATGAGTTGATTGGGGAACATATATAATTCTGCATCTTCTGAATATGGTTCAAGGAAAGCATCAATATTTCTTGCATTATATCCGTTTACTTGCTTCTGAACCAACATTTCTGGAGTTTCTTTGATTGTTTTTTTAGAATCTACCATTTCTCCGTTCTTGAAAACAAGATTTACTTCGGTAAGATGCTCGATATTTTCTACGGGATTTGAATTTAATAAAACCAAATCAGCAATTTTACCTGTGGAAACACTTCCCGAAATATTTTCTTTATTGAAGATTTTCGTCGGATTAATGGTTGCCGACTGTAAAACCTGCCAATTACTCATACCGCTTTTTTTCATGGCGTTCAGTTCAGAAATAAATGAGGTTGCATGTTGAGTTCCGATGTTTCCGGCATCTGTTCCGGCTGCAATGGTTACGCCTCCGTCAGATAATTTTTTGAGATTAATGGTTTGTATTGAATCTTTTTTTGAAATATAAACATCCATTTGTGGCAGATTAAATCTCGTTTTCAATCTTTTTACAGTCGCAGAATCAGAAGAGCCTGACAAATGTTTTAAATCTTGAATAGAACCAATCGCTTCAGGATTTGAATTGTTGAGCTCGAAAGTATTGTAATTGTTTTTCTGTCCATAAGTTTTGTAGTAATTGCCTGCAACAGTTAAGGTGGGATTTAAAATAACTTTTTTTGATTTTAATAATTTCACAAAGCTATCCGGAACGATCTCATCTTCAATATTGTGTACAAGAAAATCAGCACCGTTTTCAACTGCAATTTGTGCTGTAATTCTTTCTGTAGCGTGTACAGCCACTTTCAGATTGTTTTTATGAGCTTCATCAATAGCACTTTTTACAACTGTTTCATATTTTCGGGCATTTGCTTCCAGATCCTTTTCATCCCCACTTACAATGTACCATATTTTTATAAAATCGGGTTTGTAGGGAAGCTGCTCCTGAACCATTTTCCTGGCATCTTCTGCTGTTAAAACCAATTTGAAAGGTTCGTCTTTGCCACGATTTTTAAAAACCTCAGGTTCATATGTTGTCAACAAAGGCCCTGTCATGTAAACCGTAGGTAAGTTTGTTTTTTGAAGCGAATTTTTCTGAGATAAAAAGCTATAGGTTGATCCCACATCAATTACAGAAGTAATTCCTAATTTTAAATAACGATTCAGAAAATCTTCCATATTTTGATGAACCCACGAAATTTCCTTTTCGTACGATACCTGATTTCTCAGATCTAATGCATCCGGTCTTGTATATAAACCTCCGCTTTGGAAAAAATGTACATGAGAATCTGTCATACCGGGAATTAGAAATTTCCCTTCACCATTAATGATTTTAGCATTGTTAGGAATTTTTATTTTCTTTGAAGGTTTAATTTCTGAGATCAGCTCCTTTGTAAGAACTACGGTCTGATTCGGAATAAGCTTTTGGTTGATAACATCTACAAGAGTAACGTTATGAATATAAGTTTGTGAATAGAAATTGGTAATTACAAAACACAACAGAAAGACGATAGAAATTTTCTTTTTCATTTATTTCATGATTAATTTAGATTTCAAAGATAAAAAAAGCAACCTTACAGAACGGAATTAAAATTTTTGAATTAAAACTTGGTAGACCTTACTTTTCACTTGGTGAATCATTTTTCTTACGTCAATTATATGTATATCTTTGTTTTATGAATTTAATCAGGCTTTTTACATTTGTTTTTTTGCTGCTTTATGTGAATAATTTGTATTCGCAAAGTAAAGACACAAAAGAAATTGTGGCCGAAACTTCAAAGCTTAAAAAAGCATTGGATACCAAAGACGAATCTGCAGAAGCCGACTCTTATTACAATATTGGTGAAACCTACTTTAATAATGGAAATTTCCCAAAAAGTGAGGAGTATTTCATAAAATCGAAAGGGATTTATGAAAAATTGAATGACAAAAAAAATCTCGAAAAAGTAACTCGGAAATTAGCTCAATCGCAGGAAAATCAAAACAAACTGAAATCAGCGGCAAGCAATTATGAAAAAGCTTCAAATATTGGATATTCTAAATCGAAAAGAGTATTAAATGCCAATGACGCTTCCAGACTTTCATCGCCGGTTGTAGAAAATAAGGCAGAAGCCATTCAAAACAATATCGATATTAGCCGAAAGGAAAATGAAAATGCTGACTTAGCTGCAAGTTACAGCCAAATGGCAGAAGTGAATATCGAACAAAAAAATATTCCCAAAGCAGAAGAAAACTTTACGAACGCTTACAAAATTTCGAAAGATAATGCTCCACAACAAGCCTTGGCAATTAATCAGAAACTGACGGATTTTTATGTTGAAAATAAAGATTTTGATAAAGCCATTAAAGCAAAAAAAGAAGTTTTAAAAGAAGATTTTGTAAAAGATAATTCTCAGAAAAAAGTTGAGCAAATTCAGGAACTTGCTGATATTTATATCAAAAAAAATGATCCGAAGGAGGCCATAGTTCTATTAAAAAATGCTTACGATATTGCTTTAAATAAAGGTCACACTTTGGAAGCGCAAAAAAGTGTCAAAAGACTCGATAGTTTGTACGCAATTTCTCAAAACACCGATGCTTCTGTACAATTGTATCGTGATTTTTTAGGGAAATTACCTGATTTGGTTTCTAAAGACAGAAGTTTGGTTGATAACAAAATTCTCGAAGATACAGAGCAACGAATTTCACAGCTCGAACAGGAAAAGAAGCTAAAAGATGAGCTGATTCGTAAAAAGAATATTTTCAATTACAGCTTAATTGGAGCTTTAATATTATTGATAGGCTTAATTATTTTCATTTTCAGAACCTTAAAAAAAGTGCAGATTAAAAACAAAAAAATCGCTTTGCAATCGCTTCGTCGTGAGATGAATCCGCATTTTATCTTTAACAGTTTAAATTCTGTGAATCATTTTATTGCGACTAATAACGAACTGGAAGCCAATCAATATTTAACCAAATTTTCAAAACTCATGCGTGGCGTGATGGAAAATTCTACAGAAGATTTTATTCCTTTTCAGCAAGAATTAGATTTGCTTCAGAATTATTTAGCTTTAGAGAAAACACGTTTTGCAGATAAGTTTGATTACGAAATTGAAGTCGACGAAAGTTTAAATACCCAAAGTCTGAAAGTTCCCGGAATGCTCATTCAGCCGTTTCTTGAAAATGCAATCTGGCATGGCTTACGATACAGAACAGAAAAAGGATTTTTGAGCTTGAAATTTGAAAAAAATAACGATTCTTTAAACATTTTCATCGAAGACAACGGTATCGGAATTGAAGAAAGCAAAAAGCAAAAAACCGAACATCAGAAAACCAGAAAAGGCCGCGGAATGAAAAATACTTTAGAAAGAATTGCTTTGCTAAATGATTTGTACAAAAAAGATATTTCGTGTACTGTGAAGGATTCTGAAAATGGTGTTTTTGTAAAAATTACAATGAATTTCTAAAAAAAACCTCAATCTTAACCTCAACCAAAAAAGATGAAAATAAGATCAGTAATCATAGACGACGAAAAAATTGCAAGAGAAGTTCTGAGAAATTATCTCACAAAATACTGTCCGCAAGTCGAGATTTTGGGCGAAGCAGAAAACATCAAAGAAGCCGTTCCTTTGATAGCAGAAACGCAACCTCAACTCGTTTTTCTGGATGTTGAAATGCCTTTCGGAAACGCATTTGATGTTTTGGAAGCGACGAAAGAATTTTCTTACGAAACGATTTTTATCACCGCTTTTTCACAATATTCACTTCAGGCTTTAAACAAATCTGCGAGTTATTATATTTTAAAACCAATCGATATTCAGGAATTGATTTTGGCGGTAAACAAAGTTGCAGAAAGCATTCAGAACAAAGAAGAACTCAATCGAAATAAAATTCTCTTAGAAAATTTAAAATTAAAACCCGAAAAGCAACAGTTAATTCTTCCTACTTTACAAGGTTTTGATGTGGTGAAAACTGAAGATATTGTAAGACTTCAGGCAGACGGAAATTTCACTCAGGTTTATCTTACAGACGGTTCAAAAAAAATGGTTTGCCGATTTTTAAAGCATTTCGATGATTTGCTTGAAAATCCTTTTGTGAGAGTTCATCGTTCCCATATTATCAACACTAATTTTGTGAAATCTTACCATAAAAGTGGAACGGCAACACTTTCAGACGAAACAGAAATTGAGGTTTCCGGAAGTTTCAAAGAGCAGTTTCTGAAAGTTTTTTCTTAGAAACTTTCAAATCAAAAATTTATTTAAACCATTAAGACGATTTAAGTAGTTAAGTTTTATTAAGAAAATCAGATAGATTTTTTTATCAAGCTTGTTGCTTAAAGGGAAGCTCAACTTAACTATTCTAAACTTCTTAATAGACCTTAATGGTTCAAATTAAAAATGTACTGTCAACTCTAAACTCTAACTAGGCATTATTTTTGAATTTTCATGTCAGCAAAAATATTTCAATATGAAAACTTTTCAGAAAATAGCCATTCCAGTTTCTTTAGGGATTATCGGATTATTACTTTTTAATTCGTGTTCGGTGGGAATTACTAAAGGTGCAACGGCAGTTACCAATTTTAATTCAGATAAATATCTTGGGAAATGGTACGAAATTGCCCGTTTCGATTATAAATTTGAAAAAGATCTGGATAATGTGACCGCCAATTATTCTCTAAATTCAGACGGATCAATTAAAGTTCAGAACAGAGGATACAATTACGTTAAAAAAGAATGGAAAGAATCAATCGGTGAGGCAAGATTTGTTAATGATAAGTCTGAAGCGAGATTAAAGGTTTCGTTTTTCAAACCGATTTGGGCAGGTTATAATGTGATTGACATTGATGATGATTATCAAAATGCTTTGGTTGTAGGAAACAGTACAAAATACATCTGGATTTTATCCAGGAACAAAGAAATTCCAAACAGTATCAGAGAACGATTTTTAGCAAAAGCACAAAAGTTGGGTTACAATACGAGTGATTTAATTTGGGTAAAACATAATTAGTCATTGCGAGGAGCGAAGCGACGAAGCAATCTCAAAAATAATTTAACATAAAGTTTGTCATTCTGACGAAGGAGGAATCTCTACAATTAAAAAATAGATTCTTCACTCCATTTCATTTCGTTCAAAATGACAAACTTTATGTTTTAATTCAAGCTCTTGTACTCTTTCCATTCCAAAAAACGATGATCAATAATCTGTTTCATCAAATCATAGTTTTCCCAACTATCTTCAATATGATAAAAAGTTTCATATTCAAAATCATTTTCTTCCGTTACCGAATCAAAAATGTTGATGTAATCTGTCGCAAATGAACTGAATTTATCGCCGAAATCGGTTTCGTCAACGTAATAATCTTTCGCAAAGGCATTTCCTAAATCATTCAAATCATATTCAGAAAATTTTCCGTCTAATGTATCGATGACAAAGTCGGCACCGGTGATTTCTCTTCGTTTTAACTTTTCGATTTCATCTTCGGAATCTTCTTTAAATTCTTCCGAAACCAAATGATTGTTAATACACCAATTGAGAAACATTCCCGTGTGAGTTGCACTGTTTTTCTTGGGAATCCCCTCTGGAAAATCTCCTCCATAATGCCATGAAGCATCATCATATTTAGTCATATTCTTTATTATAGTTGTAGACAGTTCAAATCAAAGATATAAAAAATCATTTTCTTTTGTTCACTACAGAGATTTTCACGTCATTTGTAATGAATTTATTCAAATTTAAAATATGCAAAACGCAGTTCTTATCACCATTGGTGATGAAATTCTTTCAGGAAATACGGTCGATACCAATTCAAATTTCATTGCAACCGAACTCAAAAATATCGGAGTCAAAGTGGTACAGATTTTCACTATTTCAGATGAGATAGAAATTATTAAAAATACTCTGAAATCTGCTTTCGAATTGGGAGATTTAGTCATTACCACCGGAGGTTTGGGACCAACTAGAGATGATAAAACCAAGAAAGCTTTAGCGGAATTTTTTGATGATGAAATTGCTTTGGATGAAATTACTTTTGAACATCTTAAAGCGTATATGGAAAAACGCGGAAGAATTGAAATTCTTGAAAGAAACCGTGAACAGGCTTTTGTTCCTACGAAATCTACTGTTTTTCAGAATCATTACGGAACTGCGCCTTGTATGATGATGGAACAAGATGGAAAGCTGTCGTTCAGTTTGCCGGGAGTTCCATATGAAGTAAAACCGTTGATTAAAGACCAGATTGTTCCTTATTTAAAAGAAAAATTTAATCTGAATTATATTTCCACAAGAATTGTTTCTGTTGTAGGAATTCCCGAAAGTATTTTGGCTGATCGAATTGAAGAATGGGAATTGGCGTTGCCGGAAAACCTTGCCTTATCTTATCTTCCTGTGGGAACGAGAGTGAAATTGAGACTTACAGCAACCGGAACTAATGATGATGCATTACAAATTCAGTTGGAAGACGAAATTCAAAAGCTATTTCCAATTATCGGAGAAAATATAATTGCGACATCAGAAGACAAAATTGAAAAGATTTTAGGGGAAATTTTAAGCGAGAAAGAATTAACAATTTCTTCTGCTGAAAGTTGTACTGGCGGACATTTATCACAAATGCTCACCTCAAATCCGGGAAGTTCTAAATATTTCATTGGTGGAGTAGTCGCCTACGCAACACAAAAAAAGACAGATATTCTTCATGTTTCAGAAAGTACAATCGAAAGATTCACGGTAGTGAGCAGAGAAGTTGCCCGTGAAATGGCAGATGGTTGTCAGAATTTATTTAAATCAGATATTTCTCTTTCTACGACAGGCGTTGCCGGTCCGGGAAAAGGAGAGGATGGTAAAGATGTAGGCTTAGTGTATTACACGATAAATGTCAACAACGAATCTGAGACTTTCAAACTTCATCTTCCGCATTTAGACAGACAGGATTTTATTTATTTTGTCTCGCAGAAAATTATTCAGGATTTGGTAGGGATTTTAATTTCAAAATAAAGAACTAAACATTTGCAACTTAAAAATAAGTTAACTTTAACGTAACAAAATTTAAATTAAATATACTTATAGTATAAATTATTATTACAATGAAAAAATTAACGCTTTCTTTGTTTTTATTAGCAGGAGTTTGTTCGCAAAATACGCTGAACGCTCAGGCTAAATCAACAAAATCAGTATCTACTACTGATACAGGATTAGACATCAGTTTGATGGATAAATCTGTTCGTCCACAAGATGATTTCTACAACTACGTAAGCGGAACGTGGATGAAAACGGCTAAAATTCCTTCTGATAAACCAACTTGGGGAAGTTTCAACAAATTGGCTGATGATACAGACAATAATTCAATGACGATTTTAAATTCTCTTCTGAAAGATAAATTTGCAGATGGAAGCGAAGGCAAAAAAATCCAGGATTTGTATGCGACATATATGAATATGGAGAAGAGAAATGCAGACGGAATCAAGCCTATTCAGGAGAATATCAATAAAATTGATGCAATCAAAAATCTTACAGATTTACAGAATTACTTGACGGCTGTAACTAAAGATGGCGACAACACATTCTACGGGTGGGGCGTATATTCAGACTTGAAAGATTCTAATATGAATGCTGTTTACTTGGGTGACGCTTCATTAGGAATGGGTAGAGATTACTACCAGAAAGTGGATGTTAAAAACACAGAAGCTCTTGCAGAATACCAAAAGTATGTAGCTTCTATGTTGAAAGAATTAGGCTACAAGAATGCTGATGCAGCTGCAAAAGGTGTAGTAGACTACGAAAAAAGCATCGCAAAAAATTTGCTGACTAACGAGCAGAGTAGAGATAATACACTACAATATAACCCAAAAACGATTGCTGAGCTTTCGACTTTGGTGAAAAATATTGACCTTGCTTCTTATCTTAAAAAAGTGGGAGTAAGTACCGACAGAGTAATCATTGGTGAATTGGGCTACTACAAAAACTTTGACCAATTGGTGAACGCTAAGAATCTTCCTGTAATTAAGGATTATTTGAAGTTTCACATGATCAACGGTGGAGCTTCTTATTTGAGCGAAAAATTAGGTGATACAAAATTTGCTTTCTACGGTAAATATTTAAGAGGTCAGCAGGAGCAAAGAGCTTTAAACAAAAGAGGATATGAGTTAATCAATGGTTCTTTGGGCGAAGCTTTCGGAAAATTGTATGTTGAAAAATACTTTCCGGCTGAAGCAAAAGCTCAGATGGTTGAGTTGATCGATTATTTGAAGAAAAGTTTCGCAGTTCACATCAACGGTTTGACGTGGATGTCTTCTACAACTAAGGAAAAAGCAATGACTAAACTGAATAAATTTACAGTGAAAGTTGCTTATCCTGATACTTGGAAAGATTATTCTAAATTAAATATCACTCCGGAATCTAAAGGTGGAAATTTATATTCAAACCTTCAGAATATTGCTGAATGGCAGTACAATAAAGATTTAGCAAAAATCGGAAAGCCTGTTGATAAAACAGAATGGGGAATGACTCCGCAAACTGTGAATGCATATTACAACCCGGTATATAACGAGATTGTTTTCCCTGCTGCGATTCTTCAGCCTCCTTTCTTCAATCCTAAAGCTGATGCTGCTGTTAATTTTGGTGGAATCGGTGCGGTGATCGGTCACGAAATCAGCCACGGATTTGATGATTCTGGTGCTCAGTTTGATGCTGACGGAAACTTAGTTGACTGGTGGACTCCTGAAGATAAAGCCAACTTCGAAAAAGCAACAAAAGCTTTGGCTGCTCAATACGACAAATACGAGCCGGTAAAAGGAACTTTCGTAAACGGAACTTTTACAAACGGTGAAAATATCGCTGATTTAGGTGGTGTAAATATCGCTTATGATGCATTACAAATGTATTTGAAAGATAAAGGAAATCCTGGTGTAATCAGTGGTTATACACAAGATCAAAGATTCTTCTTAAGCTGGGCAACGGTTTGGAGAACTTTATCAAGTGAAAAATACATGGTAAACCAAGTAAAAACAGATCCACACTCTCCTGGATATTTCAGAAGTTTTGGTCCGTTGACCAACGTAGATGCTTTCTACAAAGCATTTGATGTAAAACCAGGTGACAAATTATACAAAAAACCGGAAGACAGAATCAAAATCTGGTAATCAATATCAAACCGTTCAGTAATGAGTGGTTTTTTTTATTCAATAGAAACGGTCTTTAGCCAAAACCTATTTTTTATTTTTAAACCTTTATGCATTTTTGACTATGCTTTAAATTATTGATATTTAAATGATGGTATTTCTTTGTTAAATGAAATGCCTTTGTTTATCTTAAAAAAATCAATCCGAAAAAACTTTGTCTTCCTTTGCGATTGAAAAACGCAATGATAGATAAGGGTTTATTTATTTCCGAAAGACAAAATTTAAAATGTACAATTAGGTTTAAAATATTAGAAATTCCCAAAAACAATTTAACATAAATTCCTATATTTGATCAAACTGATTACAATTCAAAATTAATTTAATGAAAAACGTAAATATTGCAGTACTTGCATTCTCTGGTATCGTATTTCTAAATTCATGTGGAACGAGAAAAAATGTTGAAGCACCAAAATTAGAAACAACTGAAGCAGTAGCTGCAGAGCCAGCGAAAGAAGAAATAAAAGAAGAAGGTATCAATTTATCTTATATGGATAAAACGGTTCGTCCGCAGGATGATTTCTTCAGTTATGTCAACGGAAATTGGGTCAAAACCACTCAGATTCCTTCTGATAAAGCGAGTTGGGGATCTTTCAATGCTTTGAGAGAAAATGTAGATGATGCATCTTTGAGTATTTTAAATAAAATTTTAACCGAAAAATATGCTGAAGGTTCAGAAGGTCAGAAAATACAAAATCTGTACGCATCTTTTATGGATATTAGCAAGAGAAATGCTGATGGTTTAAATCCTATTAAAGGTGATTTGGCAAAAATTGATGCGATTAAAAATGTAAATGATCTTCATAAATATCTTTTAGAAGCTACAAAACTTGGCGACAATTCATTCTATGGATGGAGAGTCGGCGCAGATATGAAAAATTCTAAAATGAATGCAGTATATCTTGGCGGCCCGGATCTTGGTTTGGGAAGAGATTATTACCAAAAAGTAAATGAAGCCAACACAAAAACTTTAGCAGAATATCAAAAATATGTTGGGCAGTTATTTGGCGTTTTAGGCTATAAAAATTCTGATGCAGCAGCAAAAAATGTTGTAGATTTTGAAAAGCAATTGGCCAATTATTTACTGACTTTAGAGCAAAACAGAGATGCCAATTTAAGATATAATCCTAAAAACGTATCTGAACTTTCAGGGTTGGTTAAAAATGTAAATCTTGCTAAATATCTTACAGATGCAGGTGTAAAAACAGATAAAGTAATCGTTGGTGAACTGAAATATTACCAGAATATGGATCAGTTTATCAACCAGAAAAACCTTCCTCTGTTGAAAGATTATTTGAAATATCATGTAATCAACGGCAATGCAAGTAATTTAGGTGACAGTTTAGATAATATCAGATTTGATTTTTATTCTAAATATCTTCAGGGACAAAAAGAGCAACGTGCCATGAACAAAAGAGGTTTGGCGTTGGTGAATAGTGTTTTGGGTGAAGCTTTCGGGAAATTGTATGTTGACGAACATTTCAGTCCTGAATCTAAAAAACAGATGGAAATGTACATCGATTACATTTTAAAATCATTTAAAAAACATATCAATGATATGGATTGGATGTCTGCTGAAACCAAAATAAAAGCTCAGGAAAAACTGTCTAAATTCTCTGTGAAAATAGCTTATCCTGATCAATGGAAAGATTATTCTAAATTAAAAGTAGAATCTCCTTCTCAAGGTGCGAGTTTGTATTCAAATCTTCAGAATGTTTCAGCTTGGCAATATCAGAAAAGTCTAGAAAAAGTAGGAAAGCCTGTAGATAAAACAGAATGGGGAATGTCTCCTCAAACGGTCAACGCATATTACAGTGGTTCAAATAACGAAATCGTTTTCCCCGCGGCAATTCTTCAGCCACCGTTTTACAATCCTAAAGCGGATGCAGCAGTTAATTTTGGTGGAATTGGCGCCGTAATCGGTCACGAAATTTCTCACGGATTCGATGACAGTGGATCGAGATTCGATGGTGACGGAAATTTAAATAATTGGTGGACAGAGCAAGATCGTAAAAACTTCGATGAAAAAGTCGGACAGTTAGCAGCTCAATACAATGCTTACGAACCTGTAAAAGGAAGTTTTGTTAACGGTAAATTTACGAGCGGAGAAAATATTGGTGATTTAGGTGGAGTAGCGGTTGCTTACGATGCACTTCAAATGTACCTAAAAGATAAAGGAAATCCCGGATTAATTTCAGGATTTAACCAAGATCAGAGATTTTTCATGAGTTGGGCAACAGTCTGGAGAACAAAATCTACCGATCAGTACATGATGAATCAGGTGAAAACAGATCCGCATTCACCGGGATATTTCAGAGCTTTTGGGCCTTTGGTCAATCAGGATGGTTTCATGAAAGCATTTGATATTAAACCAGGAGATAAGCTTTATAAAGCACCCGAAGAAAGAATCAAAATCTGGTAAAAAATTATTGAAATCTTAATATGGGAAACGCACCTTTTGGTGCGTTTTTTTATTTATTTTTCATAGATTAGTGACACCAAAAAGTATTAACAATCATTTAATTCTCATTCATAAATTGATTTATTTAAAGAAAAATCATTACAAAATTTTGTATGTTACAGTTTTTTTATAAATTTAAACAATGGATTGGTCATAAATTTGCTAATTCAAAACCAAAACAACAATCACAAAACAATAATAATATGGCAATGTTTAATTATGGTGTTGGCGGAAACGAGGTCAAGGTCGACGCTAATGAAGCTATTCAGGAAATTCAAGAAAATAAATCTCTTATTGTAAGTCAGCTTACCACAGATGAAACTTATGTTCCCGAAATTGTAACAGGTCTAAAAACGGTAGACGATGTTTTCAGACATTTTCAGCCCTCAGTTGCTGTACAGCACGAGACCGAAGACGGAAATATAGTAGAAGAAGAATTTCGTTTTCAGAATCTTGCAGACTTTACTCCCAAAAATCTTGTTCAGAAGTCAGATTATCTTCAAAAGCTCAGCATGGAGCAGGAGCAGTATAATAAAATTGTACGTCAGCTGAAAACTAATAAAATTCTTCGCAATATGCTGGAAAATGAGCAGACAAGAGCTGCTTTTATTGAGGCACTAAAGGATGTGGCACAAGAACTTGAAAAATAACCCAAAGAACCTACACAAATATTATGGATAGCAAATTGCAGGCTGCAGAAAGCCAACAACATAATCAACAGCAACAAGGCGGTAAACCGAAAGGAAATCCTGTTGAAGAACTAAATAAAATTGGAGGTTTTGGCTTTATAGAATCTGTCGTAGACGGAATTGCCAATATGAACCCAACCAGAAAAGCAAGAAAAGAAATTTTCTTGAATGACTCCAATAAAACGGATGAAAGAAAAGAATTGCTTCAGAAAATCAATCTTTGGGTTGAGCTATTAAGTACTAATGAGTCAGCCGAAAAAATGGCTGATACCTGCAAAACAAAAGCACAGGCAGCGGAACAAAATTTAAAAACAAATTTAAAAAACAGTCTTGATGCAAGTCGTCAGTTAGAAACTTCGTACAGAACGGTTGCGCAGTTTTACAAAAATACTGAATTAGATAAAGTTGATAACGTTAGCATTGTCAATGCGACTTTAGAGCAGATGTCAGACTTAGATAATCCTTTATTTATTGATGCGGTTGCTGAAGAATTTAAGCAGTATTATGATCGTCTGGATTTAAGAGATAACTATTCAATCCTTGCGATTCCGGGATATTTGGGATCCAATAAAGTTATTGAAAAATGGGCTAAAATCTGTAACGAAAACAAGGTAATGATGGTTACCGATTTTGCTAATCTTGATAAACCGGATGATGTTGTAGATTTATTCCACTCGGCAAATCTTACCGGTGGTGAATTGCACAGAAGTAATGTCATTATGACTTGTAACTGGCTAGTTGGCCGTGGAAGAGCTGAAGAAGTTGGTGAAGAAGAGAACGTAGAACTTCCGCCTTCAACTTCATTGGCAGGAAAAATTCACAAAACTTTAATGTCACAAGTTGCAGCAGGTAAAAAGCATGGTAACATCAACGAAGTAGACGCCGTGAAATTCGAATTGAAGAAAAGTGAAATTTCTCAATTAGAAAAAATGGGACTTGTACCAATGGTGAACGAATATGGTAAGATCATGGCTTTCTCTGCAAAAACCTTGTTTACGGGAGATAACATTGGTCTTCAGACCTATTCTGTAGTTCGTGTATTCGATTACGTAACAAAAGTTTTATTAGATTTCCTAAACAGAAGAGCCTTCGAAAACTGGAATGCGAAAAACGAAGATGATTTAAGAAAGCAAATAGTAACGTTCTTAGACGGTATCAAAGGTGCTGATAAGTTAATTGAGAAATTCAAAATTGTACGTTTCGAACAAGATAAAGTAAATAAAGACAGAGTTTGGCTAGACATTCGTTTGACTCCTTATTTCCCTACTAAAAGTTTTGTAATTAAACTTGATGGTCACAAAGGTGATGACGGTAACGAATGGGATGCAGAATATATCCAGGATTAATTTTCAATTAAAATAATAATTAAACCGATGTTTCAAAAGCATCGGTTTTTTTGTGGATTTTTTTAAAGTTAAATGCTTAATTTGAATTTAAAACTTTCTTTTTTATTTCAGTATACAGTTTCGTAGGAGCAAGATGTTTGTAGAACACGTAGCATCCAAGGTAGACTGAGCTCCGTAGGAGCGATACTTTTTTAATATAAAGCACAGAATATTTCTTTCAAATTTCTTCAGCCATCTTACAATTAATCAAATTTAAAATCATAAAAACACGACAAATAATAAATTATCTTTGCAGATATAAAACGAGACGGCTTTTTGGAACAGAACAAAAAAACATCAGACTTTCTTCATATCGGAACCAAACTTTTGAAGTGGTATGATATAAATGCAAGAGATTTACCCTTCAGAAATACAAAAAATCCCTACAAAATCTGGATTTGTGAGATTGTTTTTCAGCAAACCAGAATTGCTCAGGGCTTAAATCATTACAATAATTTCATCAAAAGATTTCCCGATGTTCAGACTTTAGCAAACGCTGAAGAAAATGAAGTTCTATTATATTGGAAAGGTCTAGGATATTATTCAAGAGCAATAAATATTCACAAAGCTGCGCAGCAAATCATCAATGATTACAACGGAGTTTTTCCTTCTCAATACGATGAAATTTTAAAACTAAAAGGGGTAGGCAAATATACAGCCGCAGCGGTCTCAAGCATTTGCTTTAATGGAAAAATGCCTGCCGTCGATGGAAATTTCTATAGAGTTTTAAGCAGGATTTTTGCGGATGATTTTGATGTTTCAAGTTCAAGAGCGTTCAATTATTTTTCAGAACTGTCACATTTAATTATGCCTGAAAATGTGGGAGATTTTAATCAGGCGATGATGGATCTAGGTTCAGAAATCTGCAAACCCCGAAATCCTTTATGTGGGGAATGTCCTCTAAATGATGACTGTTTAGCTTTTTCATTAAATAAAATCTCAGAATTTCCTGTAAAAACTAAGAAAGTAAAAGCGCAGGATTTAGGGTTAAAGTATTATTTTGTTCACAGAAACGGAGAGTTTTTAATTCGACAAAGAAAAGATGATTTTATCTGGAAAAAACTGTTTGAATTTCCGCTTGAAATTCCGGATGCATTAATTCCTTTTATTAAAAGTGCAAAAACCATTAATCATAAATTGACTCATAAGAATTTAAGTATAGAAATATTTAATGTTGAGGTAGATTCAGAAGATGTTTGGAGAAATTTTATTGCTCAAAATGAATATATTATCGACAATGTTGAAAGTTCTCACGACAAATCGTTCCCAAAACCGTTAGAAAATTATATTCAAAATTATCATACGGCCTACAGAATTCTTTAAGACTTTCATTACGTCAAAAATTGAACTTTGCTTTCTTTGCTAAGTGAAATCGAAGATTCGACGTAGTCAAACGCCTTTCCAAACTTAAAAACAGTTAGTAGTCAAAAAACTTTGCGAACATTGCGTTAAAATAAATTCTTATCAAAAGTAAAATTCAAAACTCATTGAAATGCTGAAATTTGTGTCCTAAAATCTAAAATGTAATTTGTATTTTTGCAAAATGATTAGAAAAGTCATTTTTATTTTTGCTTCAATGCTTTTAATTTCTTGTGAGAAAGAGACTCAACCGAAACCTTATGGTGAATTGAGATTAGAATATCCCACACCGAAATATCAGAAATTTGATAAAAATTGTGCTTATACTTTTGAATATTCAGATTTTGCTAAGATTGTAGATGCCAAAAAACCTTGCTGGTATTACATGAATTACCCAAAGATGAAAGCAAAAGTATTTATCACTTATTTTCCTGTGAAAGGTGATTTTGCAGACCATGTCAGAGAGTCTGAGAAAATGGTCTATAAGCACACGATAAAGGCAAGTTCGATTGATACTAAATTTTTTCAGTATCCTGAAAGAAAAGTTTATGGAAATTTCTATGAGCTGAAAGGGCAGACTGCCTCTAATCTTCAGTTTTATGCCACAGACAGTACAAAACATTTTGTCACTGCTTATTTGTATTTCGATACAAGACCAAAACCAGATTCTTTAGCACCGGCAGTTGATTATATCAAAAAAGATATCATGCACATGCTGGATACTTTTGAATGGAAAAATTAATATTAAAAAAACAAGAAAATACATATGACATCGCTAGATTGCATATGACCTTTAAAAAAATATAAAATACATATGAAACTTTTAGTTGTAGGAAGTGTTGCGTTTGATGCAATAGAAACACCATTTGGTAAAACAGATAAGATTTTAGGAGGAGCTGCCACGTATATCGGGATTACCTCATCAGTGATGGGTGTGAAATCTGGAATTGTTTCTGTTGTGGGAGGAGATTTTCCGCAAGAGCATTTGGATATGTTCACGAAAAGAGATATCAACATTGAAGGATTAGAAATTGTAAAAGAAGGAAAAACTTTTTTCTGGTCAGGAAAATATCATAACGATTTAAATACAAGAGACACATTAGCAACTGAAGTGAATGTTCTTGAAAACTTCGACCCGAAAATTCCTGAATCTATGCAGGATGCGGAGATTTTACTTTTAGGAAATCTTCATCCGGGAGTTCAATTGTCTGTTCTTGAAAAAATGAATCAGCGTCCAAAATTGGTCATCTTAGATACGATGAATTTCTGGATGGATTCTGCTTTGGATATTTTAAAGGATATGATTGCTAAAACTGATGTGATCAGCATCAACGACGAAGAAGCAAGACAACTTTCAGGTGAATATTCTTTGGTGAAAGCTGCTAAGAAAATTCATACAATGGGACCAAAATTTGTCATCATCAAAAAAGGGGAACATGGTGCTATTCTTTTCCACGAGGGTAAAATATTTGCAATTCCTGCGCTTCCATTAGAAGAAGTTTTCGATCCAACGGGTGCGGGAGATACTTTTGCTGGAGGTTTTGCTGCATATTTAGCTAAAAAAGGAAAGTTTGATTTTGAAACAATGAAGTCTGCATTAATTGTAGGTTCTGCGATGGCATCTTTCACCGTAGAAAAATTCGGAACAGAAAGAATTGAAGAAGTAAACGAGACTGATATGCTGGAAAGAATCAATCAATTCAAAGAATTGACGACTTTTACTGTTGAGTTGTAATCAAACAACTCTTTTTAAGAAATATTTATAATAAAAAATTGAGTGTAATTCGTTAAGAATTATAAATTTGCAACTCGTTTAAAATAGTAAAATGATAAATAAATTAAAAATTGCTTTTCTTTTTGGGATTTTTACTTTGTTGTTTTCAACAAAAGTGAATGCTCAGCTAAAGCCGGGTCAATTAATCGACGGTATTGCGGCTGTGATAGGCAATGAAATTGTGCTTGAATCTGATGTAGAGGAGCAGATGAATTACGGGAAGCAGCAAGGTGCTGGTACCACTGATAAATGTGACTTTTTAGAGAATTTGATCAACAACAAATTTCTTGTTTTTGAAGCTAAAAAAGACACGCTGATCGAAAACCGTTCTGCGGCAATCAAAGATCAGGCAAATGCTAAATACAACCAATTGCTTTCTCAGTTTCCTGACGAAAAAGCGATGTTGATAGCTTATAAATTCAGAACCGGATACGAGATGAAGAATGCTATCGAAAAGATAGATACAGATACCTATTACGGTCAGGCAAAATATCAGAGAATTACAGAAAAAGCTGACGTTACTCCTAACGAAGTAACAGATTTTTATAATATGTTTAAGACTCAATTGCCTGAAATTAAAGATGAGGTTTCTCTTTCGCAAATCGTAATGAATCCTAAACTGACTGAAGCTCATAAAGATGAATTGATTAATAAGCTTAAAAAAATCAAAGCAGATATTGCGGGTGGAGAAAGTTTTGAAAGCCAGGCAAGAATATATTCTGAAGATCCGGGTTCTGCAGCGAATGGTGGTTTGATGAAAAATGTTTTCAAAGGTCAGATGGTGAAACCGTTTGAAGCAGCAGCTTTAAACTTACAGGAAGGCGAAATTTCTGATCCTATTGAATCTGAATTTGGATATCACATCATACAGTTGGTTAAAAAATCTGGTAAAGTGTATGACGCAAGGCATATTCTTTTAAAATCAACTCCGACCGCTGAAGAAATTACTACTGCTAAAAAGAAATTAGACAGCATCAGAGGTTTAATCTTGGCTGAAAAAATTACTTTTAAAGATGCTTCATTTAAATTTTCTGACGATAAAAGAACGAAATTCAACGCAGGTATAATTCCTGGTGGAGATGGTTCTAACAAAATTGAAAGAGAAAGTATTCCAGGAACAATAAGCTACGAATTGGCTGGTTTAAATAAAGGAGACATTACGACAGCTTTCGATGATAAAGATGACAGAGACAGAAGCGTGGTGAAGATTGTAAAAATCGAAGATGTAATTCCTTCTCACCAAATTACTTTAGAAACCGATTACGATCGAATCAAACAGATGGCTCTTCGAAAGAAGCAGGCTGAAATGGTTGAGAAATTTGTAAATTCAAAACTTTCAACAACCTTTATTTCTATCGACGGTCGTTATGACAATTGTAATTTTAAAGGAAACTGGAAGAAAGAAGCCATGAAAAAATAAAATCAAAACCTTCAGAATGATCTGGAGGTTTTTTTTATGCAAAGTATTTAGTCTTTGCTGAGTGAAATCGAAGATTCGACGCAGTCAAACGCCTTTGCAAACTTAAAAGCATTTAGTAGTCAAAAAAAACTTTGTGGACTTTGCGTTTAAAATAAATTTGAGCATGAAATAGGCTTAAAAGTAAAATCAAAACCTTCAGAATAATCTGGAGGTTTTTTTAGGTAAAAATCTTTCGGAATGTCTTGTAGAATCTGCGTTTTTAGTATTTTTACAATATGAGCAATTTTATAGATTTCAATTCAGCGAAAAAACTTCACGAGATGCAGGAAAACAGAAATAGAATTACCGAACTCTTTAATATTCAATATCCTATCATTCAGGCAGGCATGATTTGGCATTCTGGATGGAGATTGGCATCAGCAGTTTCAAACTGTGGCGGATTGGGTTTGATTGGTTCTGCAAGTATGTATCCCGATATTTTACGCGAAAATATTCAGAAATGTAAGAAAGCTACCGATAAACCTTTTGGAGTAAATGTAGCTTTGCTATATCCGAATTTAGAAGAAATTATCAATATCATTTTAGAGGAAGGTGTAAAAATAGTTTTTACCTCAGCCGGAAGTCCTAAAACGTATACAGAAACATTACAAAAGGAGGGAGTGAAAGTTGCTCACGTCGTTTCGTCAACCAAATTTGCGATGAAGTGCGAAGATGCAGGAGTTGATGCTGTCGTAGCCGAAGGGTTTGAAGCGGGCGGTCACAACGGAAGAGATGAAACAACCACTTTTTGCCTGATTCCCAATGTTAAAAAGCATATTTCTAAACCGTTAATCGCAGCTGGTGGAATTGCTCTTGGTTCTCAAATGAAAGCGGCCATGATTTTAGGTGCAGACGGCGTTCAGATTGGAAGCCGTTTTGCCGCAACAGTAGAAGCAAGCGCTCATGATAATTGGAAGAAGAAAATCACCGAACTGAATGAAGGAGACACTCATCTTACTTTGAAAGAATTAGCGCCCGTAAGAATGGTTAAAAATAAATTCTTCAATGAGTTGGAGGAAATATATAATGTAGGAAGAAATTCAGAGTCTTTGGTTGCTGCTTTAGGACGAGCCAGAGCAAAAAAAGGAATGTTCGAAGGTGATATGGAAGAAGGCGAACTGGAAATCGGTCAGGTTTCAGCTTTGATCGATGAGGTTTTACCTGTGGAAACTGTTTTTGCAAATCTTTTGAAAGAATTTGAGGACGTGAAAATGCCTAAATTTTAATAAACTTAAAATTAGAAAGTCCCAATTCCATTCCTCTGGAGGGGTGGCGAAAATTCTGAAGGAATTTTTGACGGGGTGGTCGAAATATTTTCAAACCAATTAAAAAATATCAATAGAAGCGGACTTTAGTCCGCTTTCTTAGTTTATAATCAATCGGCTTTAGCCAAAATTTATAATTGCCCGATTTCAAATTCAATATTTTTCCTCGCTTGAATTTCATATTTTTCGCTAAAATATTCAGTTTTAAAAATACTTTCCAGCTCCAAAAAATGTTGCAAAACTTTTTTCCTTCCCGGTTTGTAAAGAAAATCTGGATAAATAGAATATTCCTTTCTGATTTGCTGAGTGTACTTTATATAGGATTCAATATCTTTTCCAAGAATTGATAAATCAGCATCCAGCAAATAATTAATGTCATTATTTTCCGATTTGTGATGAGATTTTGTCGCTAAAATCTGCTTTGGAATTTCTTCAATATCAGTTTTATTTAAACCCAATTTTTCAAGTCTTAACATTGCAAATTCTGCGCTTTCTTCTTCGTTCAGTTTTGAGCTTGCATCATCAATTACATCATGATAAAATACTGAAAATGAAATATTAGTGAAGTTTAGAATTCTATCTTTCACCAATTCCAATTCAGAAAACATATTTTCTAAATGAGTTAAGTTGTGGTAATATCTCCCTTTCCCAGTATATTTTTTCTCAATTTCAAGCCAAAAAACCTCAACCAGCATTTTGTCTTGATTGAATGGTGAACAGAGTTGAAAGAATTTTTCTTTTAAAATCATTATTAATGATTATTTGATTAACCGCATCATGTTTGAAAAGCCTTTTTTTTCTTTGCTGAGTGAAACGCCTTTGCGAGCCTTAAAAACAGTTAGTAATTTTAAAAAAGGCTTTGCGGACTTTGCGTTAAAATTAAATTCTACGAGAAATAAAAGCAGTAAAAAAAACTATATCAATTAATTTCAAATAAAATTAAGATATAAAAAAAAGGAACTTAAAAAGTTCCTTGATTTGCTTCTAAATGTGCTTTCAACTCAGCCCATCCGCCACCGTTGTAGCCGTCTTCTAAACCTTGAGACTGTAGGAAGTCTAAAGCTTTTCCGCTTCTGTTTCCGCTTCTGCAGAATAAAACAACCGGCTTATCGATTGATAAAATTTCTTCTTTTCTGTCTTCTACTTCACCCAATGGGATATTTTGAGCGCCCTCTATATTTCCGTCCATTTCCAATTCCATGGGTTCACGAACGTCGATTAATGCATAATTTCCTGATTTTAATACTTCTGCTAATGACATAATATTGCTTTCTTTTAAGTTAAATTTAAAAAAGGAAGGTGAACTTTTTTCACACATCCAAACTCCAACAAATTTATAAAATAATCTTAGTTTTGCAATGCGAAATCTATGAATTCAACTGCCGAAAAATATTCAAAATTAATCAAGTCCAAAGCTAAAAGTTTTGGGTTTCAGAATTGTGGAATTTCAAAAGCAGATTTTCTGGAAGAAGACGCTCGCCATCTTGAAAAATGGCTGAAGAATAACTACCATGGAGAAATGAAATACATGGAAAATCACTTCGACAAAAGGCTTGATCCGAGATTATTGGTAGAAGGTTCAAAATCTGTAATTTCACTTTCTTATAACTACTTTCCTGAAGAGAAAATTTCAACGCTGGAGAATTTTAAAATCTCAAAATACGCGTACGCCGAAGATTATCATGAAGTGGTAAAAGAAATTCTTCGGGATATGGTTGCTGAATTGCAGAATGAAATCGGTGATTTTGGGTTTCGGGTATTTGTAGATTCTGCTCCTGTTTTAGAAAGAAGCTGGGCAAAAAAATCAGGAATTGGCTGGGTTGGAAAAAATGCCAATCTTATTACCAAACAAAGTGGTTCGTTTTATTTTTTGGCTGAAATTATTTGTGATTTAGACCTGATTCCAGATTATGCAACGACCGATCACTGCGGAAGTTGCAGAAAATGTATCGATGCTTGTCCGACTGATGCGATTGTTTCAGAAAAAATCGTAGACGGAAGCAAATGTATTTCTTACGCAACTATCGAATTGAAAAATGAAATTCCGGATTACTTTAAAGACAGAATGGAAGACTGGATGTTTGGTTGTGATATCTGCCAGGATGTTTGTCCGTGGAACCGTTTTTCTGCACCGAATCTTCAGGCAAAATTTAAACCTAACGAAGCTTTGAAAAATTTCAAAAAAGGAGAGTGGAAAGAATTAACTCAGGAAATATTCTCCGAAATTTTCAGAAAATCACCTGTTAAGCGGACAAAATTTGCAGGTTTGAAAAGAAATATTGAGTTTTTGAATCAGTCTTCAGAGAAATTTAAGTAAAATTCTGTTTATCTGTCGTATTTAAAAATGCCTTTATGTTTTTTGCTGAGTGAAATACCTTTGCGAGCCTTAACACCGTTAGTAGTTAAAAAATCTTAGCGTTCTTAGCGTTCAAAATCAAGATGACGGCATTTTAATTTATAAAATCTAAAGGTGAAAATATCTGTTCGGAAATTTTACTTTCCAAAAATAAAGTGGGTAGTTCACCATTCCTTAAAAGTTGAGTTTTAAAGAAATAGAAGATTTTAATTTGTGAAAATTTAAAAAGCCCTTTCCACAAAAGAAAAAATGACTTTCAAAAAGAGAATATCTTTAAGAAAATCAACGTTTTTTTTGGGTTCTTTTAGGAGCTGTTTTTACTCTTACTTTAAATCTTTTCTGGGATTTCATGTTTTTATTCATATTTCCAAGTGTTTGTTCTTTAAATTTACTGATATTTCGGAATAAAACAAATACTTTTACGAAAAATTCAAAATTAAATTTTATTAAAATTATATTCAAAAAACATGAGTGCGAAAATTATATTCATTTATATTCTAAAAACCATCGGAATTATCCTGGGAATCGTTGTTGTATACTGTCTTTTGGGATATCTGCTTCCTTTTATAGAAGTTTCTGCAAAAGATGACGGAGAGAAAAAGGAAATTCCTATTTATATCTATACCAACGGTGTTCATACGGACATTGTGATGCCTGTTAAGAATGATTTGTACGATTGGAGTTCTAAAATACCTTTTGAAAATACTATCTCAAAGAAAAAAGATTATAATTATATTGGAATCGGATGGGGCGACAAAGGTTTTTATCTCGACACCCCCACTTGGGCAGATCTGAAATTTTCTACTGCGGTGAAAGCTGCATTTTGGATGAGCGAATCTGCCATGCATACGTCATTCTACAAAACCATGACCGAAGCTTCTGACTGCAAAAAAATAATGATCAGTAAAAAGCAATACTTAGATTTGGTGAAATTTATCGATGCTAAATTTGATAAAGATGCCAACGGAAATTATCTCCTGATTCCGACAAAAGCAGTGTACAGCGATAACGATGCATTTTATGATGCGCAGGGAAGTTATAGCTTTTTAAATACCTGCAATACGTGGGCAAATGATGCGCTGAAAGCTGCAGGACAAAAAGCTGCATGGTGGACGCCAACAGATTTCGGAATTTTCTTACATTATAAATAATCGAGTGAGAATTTTTTATTTCATTTTCCTAGTTACGGTTTTTTCGGCTTGTAAAAATGAGGCGAAAGATTCTGTCGTTACTAATATTTTTCAGAAAGATAAAGTTGAAGAAATCCAAAAACACAAATTAGATTCCATCAAAACAAAAAAGAAAGCACAAGAAGCTTTAGCATTTTGCAAAAACAAAAAAATGAACGAGGATTTTTGCATTTTGATTGATATGAGTCTTCATTCTGGCGTGAAGCGTTTTGTGGTTTGGGATTTTAAAGAAAATAAAATTTCAGGAAAATATTTGGTCGGTCATGGTTGTGGAAACAATTCGTGGAGCAGTGACGAATCGAAGGACAATCCGACATTCAGCAATCAAGACGGAAGTCATCTTTCATCTTTGGGGAAATATAAATTGTCAGGCAGAGGCCACAGCGATTGGGGAATCAACGTCAAATATCTGATGCATGGCTTGGAGGAAACCAATAATAATGCTTTAAAACGGTTTATTGTCTTCCATTCCTGGAATCTGATGAGTGATGATGAAACGTATCCTAAAGGTTCACCAGAAGGTTGGGGTTGTCCGACAATTTCTAATAATGCGATGCGGAAATTAGATCCTATCATTCAGAAATCTCAAAAACCGGTGTTGATGTGGATTTATAATGAATAATCTTTCTTTTTTTAAATCAAGTTCATTAATTGATTGGAAAAATCATTGAGAACACTAATCATTTTTCTTTGATCAAAATTTTCTGCGATGTAGTTTTCGATCTATGGCTAATGTCTTTGTATGATTCTTTGATGAAAGTTTTTAGTGCTGAAAAAGCAAGCGAAAATATCAGTTTTTACGATGGATGGGCTTTTTTTTCTCTAATTGAATGAAAAATTTTTCATGAATGTTGAAATTTTTTAATAATTGTAAAAATCCATATTTTATTTAATAAAATATTAATATTTATTACATAGTATTGTTTTTAGTCATATAATCTTCTTACAGTCAGATATATTAGATTAAAGATATGCATTTTTATAAAGTAATATTTTAGTTTTTAGTTAAAATTATTTAACATAATAATTTATTGGTATGCAAGTTGCAAGTAAGTAGGGACGTACGAAAAAAGTCCTGCAGTAGACACTTTTGGAATAGTGAGTATTCCAAAAACTTTAAAAGTAGCAATACTTTAATAATTAAATTTTAACGATTAAAAATAATATGAAACTAAGTTTAGCAATTTTTTCATTAGCGTTAGCTATGCCTGCTTCAATGATGGCACAAGACAGCCTGAAAGTATCAAATGGTGAATATCCTAATACATTTACATCCGGTTCTGCCAATGTAAGTCCTTTTACTCAACAATCTAAAAGATTCAATGACTGGGCAGTGTCTTTTGGTGCTGGTGTACCTTTGATGCAGTCTGCAGATTTGACGTCTATTAAAAACGGAAATGGTAAAAACCTATTTGGTTACTCTGCTTATGTGAGTATTGATAAGGCAATCACGCATGCTTTTGGAATTAACCTTCAATATGACAGAGGAGAAACAAGACAGGGTTGGTTCAATACAAAAGATGCAGCTCCTGCAAATGCTTCAGTAACCGGACAAGTTGGTGCAAGAACTCAATATGATGCGATTTCAATTTTAGGAGATATTAATTTTTCTAATTTAATGAGACGTGTTGATAACAAATCTCCTTACAGATGGGCTTTACACGGTTATGCAGGTGTTGGAACTTTAGCATACAGAGCATATCAGAAAGATGAGTTCGGACAAAGATTAATGACTGAAATTAAACCTTTTAAATTAAATTCTTTCTTCGGACAGGCTGGTGCAGGTTTAAAATATAAAATCAACAACAGATTAGATCTTGAAGGTAGAGTAATGTATGTAGTAACTACTGATGACCAGTTTGACGGTGGTGGCGAGCAGTACAGTACAATCAATAAAAGAGAAGATCAGGTTTCAGATAATTTCTTCAATGCAACCTTAGGTTTGTCTTTGAAATTAGGAAAACACGATTCGCATTTGATGTGGCACGATCCTTTACAGGAAATCTACTACAAGCTTGATGTGTTAGCTGCTAAAAACGAGGATGTAGAAGTTTGTAAGAGTGGTGACAATGATAATGACGGAGTTTGTGATGATTGGGACAGACAGCTAGATACTCCTGCAGGTGCAAGAGTTGACGGATCTGGTGTCGCTTTAGATGTTGATTTAGATGGAGTGATCGATCTTTATGACAAATGTGTAACGGTTCCTGGCCCTGTAGAAAATAACGGATGTCCTGAAGCAACTTCAGGTGCTGTGACGGAAACAGAAACAAAATTAGACGGAATTGAATTTGATTTAAATTCAGACAGAATTTTACCATCAAACACGCCAATTTTGAACAATGCTGTAAACTACATTAATTCTTCAAATGGTGCTTACACCGTAATTGGTACTACAGACACAAGAGGTTCTGAAAACTATAATCAGAATTTATCTGAAAAAAGAGCCAACAGTGTGAAAGATTATCTGATTAAAAATGGAGTAGAATCTACAAAACTAGATGCACAAGGAAGAGGTAAAAAAGATTTGAAATATCCTGAGTGTGATCCTGCAACAAAGTGCCCTGAATGGAAAAACAGAGCCAACAGAAGAGTGTATTTTGAAGCTAAATAATTAGATTTTCAAACGACAATAAACGAAATAAGTCATGCATTTTGCGTGACTTATTTCGTTTTATATTAAATTAGATTTTTATTTCAGTTCAACCCAAGAGGGAGCGTGGTCGCTGCTTTTTCCCCAATCCCATACATGTTTATTGACTCTAAATATTTAATTAAAAATATTTTCACAAATATTAGAATTTTTTCCTCTGAATAAGGTTTGTATGGCACAAATTCTGTTATAGTAAAAGCACATCAAAAAAATAAAAAATATGGAATCGATCAATGTTAAAGTGGCTTTTTGTACAGAATGTAAAGGATATTATGCAGCAACTCCTACGAAAAAAGAAGATTGCAATCACCCGGAAATTATCGACCATTATTTTTACCATGGCGAACCATATTTTACTTTAAATCAGCGTTCCTTCGAATCAAATACTCAATTATCAAATACAGAAGTTCGTATTTTAAAATTATCTGATCATCAGGCAAACGATCATCAACATTGTAACTGTGTTAAAGATATTGTACAAAGGAAAAAAATTGCCTCAAAATCGGAATACAACGAGAGTAAATTGATCACAAGCACAGAAAATTCTGAAATGGAAGCTGATGTTTATTTTACAGATTTATATTGTACTTACAATAATTTTCATGGAATAAATACATCTGTCGGCCGTTCTGCTTCTGCATAATTCTCTAATTTTTAAATAAAATTTATAGATAAAAATATTTTACTGACTTTTAAACGTCATCAAAATAACGATATTAAACAAAATTATTTTAAAATAAAAAGCCTCTGGAAATTAATTAAAACACCGCCAATAGAATCTATTAGCGGTGTTATTTGTTGTAATTTTTTTTAAATCAGATTTAGTTATTTCTTTATAAAAGATTTAGAAAAAGAAGTTTTATCGCCTTTGATCTGAACAAAGTAAACTCCGGTAGATAAAAATTCAGTATTTATTTTTTGATGGTATTGAGAATTTGAAGATGATAATTTCTTGACAGAAACAATACTTCCTTTTGCATCAATAATATTTAATGTCAGTTTTTTATCAAGTGAACTAAATCTTATATTGATTTCATTACTCGCCGGATTTGGGTAAATAACCAATTCGTTTTGTTTTTTCTCAGCATCATTTACAGAAAGTACTGCTGTGTCGCACACAGGGATTCTGTTTACACCATCAATTCCCCAAGATGATTGCACCGGAATACACAACCAGTTGAGCACAGTAGGGAAGAGGTCTGTCTGTCTCGGTGTATTCAGATAATTCTGAATGGTAAAGGTTTCTGATGTCTGAAGATTTCTCGTCGGAGATCCAGTGATGGTTGCATTATTACCTAATGGTCCTGAATCTGTCAAATTTCCTGAAGCTTCAGTCATTTTATAATTTGCTAAAAGATTAGAGTAGAAAGGATGAGCGCTCGTCACGTCCTGATTTGCCCACTGTACAATGGCTTCATTGGATAATTTTGCATTCCAGATTCTTACATCTTTGTAAGAAGCAGCCAAATTAACACCATAAGTATTGGTTCCGTCCTGATTGATGGTTAATGGTAAATTTGAAGTGATATCACCGATATTATTCATTTTTCCAATGGTTACCGGAACTCCGTCGTCATACATGGTGGCAAGACCGTCTCTGTCGAACGTTACAGCGATATGTTTCCATTGGTTTGTTACCAATTTTCCTCCGGTCAGATCCAGTCTGTTGCTGCCATCACCTATATTCATTTTAAAGGTCTGACCGGAATATCCTGAAATGACAAAACCTTTGTTGTAGCCATTATTCCAGTTTTTATTTCCGATAAATACGGGGTCGCTGGTATAACTTGCATTCGGCTTTATCCAAAATTCAATCGTAAAGTCCTGTGTGGCTCCGAAATTAAAGCCGCTCTGCACAGATGGCTTCGCATACGTTCCTGCAGGAAAATTCAGACGGTTATAAGTTGGTGTATTCTGAACTTGTGTTTTACTGATTTGCTGAGGAACAAACGATGGATTGGAATAAATTGAAAAAATATCCCGTTCTGTAAGATTTCCTCCTCCATGTGAAGCACCTTCTCCACCGTGATCGGTAGTGACCACTACCAACCAGTTTTCGTTATTATAAGTGCTTCTGTTTTTCATCGCAGTGAGAATCTCACCGATATAAGTATCGGTAGTCTGAATTGAGTTTACATACTGAGTTGATGTGGAAGAAAAACCGTATGAATGTCCTGCACCATCCACATCGTCAAAATCCACGAAAAGTGCATCAGGATTGTCATTTTGAAGAGCATTCACTGCCGCGTTTTTTACCGCAAGATCAGTTGAAAAGTTTGTTTTAACATCAGCAGTATTGATGATATTGTTGTTAATAGGAGCCCAATGAACTAAAGAAATAGTTCTCAAAGTAGGATTGTACGTCTCAATTCTTGTTAAGAAATCACGATAATTTACGTAGTTAGGATTGGTAAAATTATTATCCGGTACATTGTGCTTATCCAAACCCACTCCTGTAAGCATAGAACTCCAGCCGTTTCCGCTGATGGTTGGTGCTAATGTAATGGCATCTAAAGAATATATTGCAGTCGGTAATAATCCCTGGATGTTCGGAGTGTTGGATGACATCATCACATCAGGCCTGCAGCCATCTATTCCGATGAAGAGGACTTTTTTGGTCTGTGCGGTCATTAATGCGCCGGTCATGACCAAAAGAGAAAGAAGTTTTGTTTTCATAATAACTATTTTAAAGATTTATTTTTGAAATTGAATTAAAACTGATTACAGAATTACCTCCGTAACCAGTTCTGTGAAGGAATTAAAAAAGGATATGTTCAGCTTCTGAAAGATTGTTTAAAATATGATCGGGCAATGCCAATTCAAGTTGTGCTCTGGTTTGTGCACCGCTCAGAACGGCAATGGTCATTCCACAACCTGCATTTTTTCCTTCTTGGATGTCGATGGCAGAATCTCCGGCTTTCAAAACCTCTGTCGGATCTGTAATTCCGAATTTTTTCATTGCGAGGATGATCATTTCAGGACTTGGTCTGCTTTCCGAAACATCATCAGCAGTAATCAGTGCATCATAATGAACATCAATTTTCCAGTTGAGTTTTGTAAGCAATTGTTGAGCAATTGTCTGATTGTAACCGGTATTTAGAGCCACTTTTTTACCTTTAGATTTTACTTTTAACAAAAATTCTTCAACTCCAATAATAGGTTTTACGGTAAGATTGTTATAAGCAAGAGCCAATTCATCAGAAAAGTTTTCGAATATGGCTTCAGTATCTTCCGTATTTCCGCCAATATTTTCGAGTAAATTTTTAATAGCCTCCGCTTTTTCCATTCCGGCACAGATTTCAAGCACTTTATTTAAAGTCACTTCGTAGCCATAGTCATTCACGGCTTTTGTAAGTGTTTTATACACCACATTATCTTCATCGATCGTTGTTCCGGCCATATCCAGAACCAATAATTGTATGTTCATTTTTAAGAAAAAATTGTATTGATATTAAATTTTGAATAACCACCGCTTCCGGTCATTCCTTTTCCGCCGATACCTGTCACGATATGAATTTTGGGCGATACATTGTGCTCGAAAATATCTTTGGTTTTGCACTGAGAATAAATTCCGAACCATCTTCTCTGAATTTCGTAGGTTGGCAAATCGATAATCTTTTTTGCTTCATTAATCATAAACTCATCGATGTCCATATTTAAATCATAACCGAGATCATCTGCATTTTTGGCATCTGCATATTCATGAGAATCGCCAATAATGACTGAACCGTCTAAAGCCTGTTTGAATAAAATGTGAATCCCGAATTTCTTTTCAAATGAGTTTTTGTCTTCACCATCTTTTATTTTAGCAAAAGATGCACATTCGGTAAAAGATTCATATCTTCTGATGGAAAGTCCGGTCAGAATATTTCCTGGCAGTGAATAAATTCCCTGTGGTTTGGTTTGAAGCATCTGCAGTTTGCTGACTTCCAGATCACTATCATTAAAAACTTCAGGGTACAAAATTTTAAACTCGTGTCCGCCACAGATGATCAATTTAGATGAGGTAAATTTCTTCCCATCTGCAGTTGTAACGGTGCAATTAGAATTATTTTCAATGGTTTCCAGAACAGTGGTATTGTAAAAAATGTCCAACCCTTCCTGATTTTTCAGATATTGATGAAGTTTGACAATCATTTCACTTGAATCGACTGAAATCTCCTGCGGAAAGAATAATCCGCCTTTGCAGTAATCAGATCTCAAACCGTCAAACTTCTGAATGCATTCACTTTTAGAAAGAATTACAGATTCGTAATCGTTGTTTTTGTTGATCTGTGAAAGTTCTTCAATCAACTGAAGTTCTTCATCGTTGGAAGCAATATATACAGAACCATTTTGTCTTACGGTAAGATCAGTTTTAGACTGTAGATCTTTATAAATATTTAAACTTTCTTTTCCGAAATTCTGCCATTTAATGTCCATTCCTGATGGAACAACCTGTCCGAAATTTCTTACGGTTGCGCCTTGTGGAACAGAATTTCTTTCCAGAATGGCGACTTTCAAGTTTTTCTGTAAAGCGTGATAAGCGTGAAAGGTTCCTAAGATTCCACCACCCACAACGATTAAATCATATTGAGTATTCATATGTATTATTTTAAATTTTAAAAGCATCAAAACGAATTACCTGTGATGTTTCTTCGTCTTCAGCATTTGATTTTGACCTTGATTTTTTTTTGAATGCTAAAAAAGCAATGATCGAAAAAAGCAAAACGACGGCGGCGATGATATAATTGAGATTAATATAAAAATGAAGCCACGAGCGATCCTGTGATCCTAAATTTTTTAGAAACAGCACCGATACACTTCCCAAATATCCAAATGCGTCAACGAAATAAATGAAGAATCCTACATTTCCTTTAATTTTAAATGCAGCAATCATCCTGTCAAAATAAATTCCGTTAAATGGAATATAGCAGAGATACATCCCGAAACCCGATACCATCATCCATAAAAATGGAGAGATGATGTTGCCTTGAAATAAAATGGTGGATAAAGCAACCAAAATAATTCCGCCAAAAAGAATATAATGATAGTAAGCAAAGGCTTTTCTGTTGTTTTTTACCTTAACCATAAAACCGAGAATCAGTAAAACCATAATGGAAATCGGAACCTCTGTCAAAGTGAAAACTGAACTGTCTGCGTTACCGTTCAACTCATCCCAAATTTCACGACTGAAGTTGTCCCGGAAATCCCTTAAAACAGTCAGACAAATGTAAAGAATCGTGATGCTGACCAATGGAAGGAAAAACTTTTTGACCAGACTACTTCTTTCTTCTTCACTCAAAGGTTTTCTTTCTTTTTTAAGAGCAATATCTTCCTCATCCGGAGCAGGATTTTTATTTAATAAAACAGCAAAAATGATTAATGGAATAATGAAAATCAAACCTGTTGTAAACGGCATCCAGAATTCTGAAATTCCGAAACTGTCCATTAAAAATTTCCCTGCAGATTTTACCACTCCTGAAGAAACCACAAAGCTTGAACAGAGAAATAATCCAATAATTTCTGTGGTTTTTCTTCCTTCAATATAGGAAAAAACAATTCCCCAGATCATTCCCAAAGGAATCCCGTTAATGAACATGAATAAAATATTGTATGGTGCAGGAACGACTGCAAATCCAAGCAATGCAAGCTCGGCAACCCCGATAAAAATCAGAAGAAAAAGGATTCGTTTCTGAGGTTTCAGTTCCGAAATAAATTTAATTCCGATAAATTTTGAAATAAAATACCCGACTGCCTGTGCTATGATGATCAGGATTTTATAATCGAAACCAAAAAATTCCAGATTGCTGAATGAGGCTACAGCAAAAGGCTTTCTGAACGCATACATGCAGAAGTAGACCCCGAAAGCAGCGATGGCCGCTTTCAGAGTTACATTCAATGTATTGTTTTTTGATGGAGAAGTCATCATGGCTCTAGAAATTAAGTTTTACCCCGATATTTCCTCTTACACCATAATATTCTACCTGTTCAGGTCTTTGCTCATCTTTTCCGAAATGATAAATCAACGGTTTGTTCAGAATGTTGTTGACATCGGCAAAAACAGTGATATGCTTATTGATTTGGTACGAAGTTCCGAAGTCAAGATTGCTGTATTTTCCGTAGTAAGAATCGTAAAGATCTTCTTCGGCATATTCTACTGCAAATTTTCCTTTGTGATTGTAAGCCAGCCTTGCGTTAAATCCTTTTTTCTCGAAGAACAACTGAATATTGTACAGTTCTTTCGCCTGATAAGGTAGTTTTACCATTCTTCCGCTTGGTTTTTCCATTTCAGAAGTCATGAAGGTAGCATTCAGCTGTGTTCCGAAATACTGAAGGAATCCCGGCAAAAAATCAAATCTTCGGTTGATTCCCAATTCGATTCCGCCTAACCAAGCTGCTTTTCCGTTGTTTGGAGCACTGAATTGTACACCATTAATTCCATTATAATTTCCGATAAAAGAATCCTGGAAAATCGGGTCAGTGATTGATTTATAGAAAACTCCACCGCTCAAAATCCCGACATTGGAGAAATAATATTCACCCATTAAATCCAGATTGATAGAGTAGGTCGGGTTCAGGTTCGGATTTCCGCCTTTAAACTCATTATCTGCTTCACTGTATGTACCACCCGGAGTAAGATCCCCAAAATTTGGTCTTGAAAACGTACGGGTTGCAGCAAATCGTAAGTTGGTCTTATCGTTGATCATATATTTTAAATGCAACATCGGTAAAACCGCAAGATAGTTTTTGGTATTTTCCACTGGCGTCAATACGTCACCAACAACATTGTAACCTTTCACTTTGGTGTGCGTGTTCGATAATCTCAAACCTCCTAAAACGGTTATTTTGTCATTGATTTTATAAGTTCCCATACCGTAAGCATCTGCATGTTTTTCGAAAACATCGAAATTTCTTCCTAAAGCTTTGTTGTATTCTAATGCCTCAGAATCGGTTTTGTTGATGGTTAAATTCCCCTGATTCTGGAACCAGAACTGATCCATCCCGCCTGTAGAAAGTACAGGTCCGAAAGTGTTTCCGATATTCGTATTCATTTCACTCAGATAATTCGCAGCTCCGGGTTGAGTGGTGATATGCTGACTGAAATCTGACAACAACGGAGCTGTTCCGTTTGACCAATTGTAGAAAATGTCAGAAAAGCGTGCGTTACGTTCTTTGTCGCGGTATTTTAATCCGTATTTCAAAGTTAATTTGTCTGAAGCATTAATTTCGTGGTTGAAACCCGCAACGATTTTATCTTTCTCCTGAACATACACTTTATAAAATTCAAGATCGGTGAATCTCATTTGAGAAGCATCCATTTTAAAATTCGGGTTGCTGTAAAAACCAAATAATACATCTGGATCTTTTAAATCTAGTTTTCCGCCATCTGCTTTCCAATACGCTCTCGGGCCATTTCCTTTATCTGAAATATAATCCGGGTTGATGCCTACACCGCTTTGAGTATATTTAATCACGTAGTAAGAATTATTCTGCTTATCCGGAATATTTCCGTATTTAAAAAGATTGTTATAATAAGAAAGATCCCAGTCGATTTTACTTTTGTTCAGCTGATGAACTCCGCCCAAAGAAACCGAAGTCAGTTCTGTGATCAGTAAATTATGAATATTCTGAAGCTCAACTCTAGCCGTGTTATTGGCCGCACTGAATTTATCAAATCTCACTCTGTGTTTGTAGTGAGTTTCGTCATCAGAAAGGGTTCCGTACATTCCTTTCAGATACAAGGTGCTTTTCGGAGACAACACATATTCTAAAGCAGCATTTGCTCCTGTAGTTTTTCTTACCCCATTATAATCACGAAGTTCCATTCTGAAAACTCCTTCGTCACCACTTCGTCTTGCTTCAAAATTATCCGTTGACCAGTTTCTGATGAAGTGTGAAAAATTAACAAGATATCCGAATTTTTTATCTTTTGTTCTTCCTCCGTAAAGCAGACCCAGATTGTAAACGCCTTTATCAGACTTTGCATTGTAACCCGTTCCTAAGGTTCCTCTGAATTCCGTTTTCATCGGTGGAGTTTTGGTGATGAAATTCACACCGCCGCCAATTCCGTCTGCTTCCATATCGGGAGTGAACGATTTGTTGACGTGTACGTAAGAAATTAATTCAGTAGGGAAGAAATCGAATGCAGTAGCTCTTGAAGTTGTTTCTTCTTCTGCAGTTGGAAGCCTGTTTCCATTGATAGTTGTTGAAGCCCAGAATGGCGGAAGTCCTCTTAATGAAACAAATCTTCCTTCTCCCTGATCACGCTCGATGGAAACTCCCTGAACTCTTTGTACCGTTTCAGCAGCGTTTCTGTCCGGTAGTTTTCCGATACCGTCTGAGGCGATGACGTTTGAAATATTGATTGCGTTTTTCTGCATATTCAAGGCACGGGCTTCGCTGTTTTTCAAAGATCCGGTGACTACAACTTCATCAATATTTTTCTGTTTCTGAAACATCGAAATAATTCCCAAATCTAATGACTGATCTGATACCAAATCAATCGTCATATTTTGAGGTTCATAACCGATGTATGTAAATTGTAAATCGTAGTGACCAGGCTTAAGATCATTGACAGAGAATTTTCCGTCAACATCTGTAATAACGATTTTTGAATTGCCTTTGATCTTAACCGTTGCACCCGGAAGTGGCTGATTGTTATCTGAAACGGTTCCGGTGACAATTTGTTTTTGTGCCGATACAAATATGGTACAGCAAGCAAAAAGAGGAAATAAAGATTTTTTTATAATTGCATCCATTGTTTACATATATTAAATTTCTATTGCAAAACAACTTAATAATTTTAATATATGTAAATTTTTAATATTAATTTATATTTAATAAATAATGGATGATTATTAACCCAATCTTACGGATTTACGACACTTAATACATTGAAATTTTAGTGTTGAAATGTGTTAAAACATTGTTTAATAGGGAGTTATTTAAATAAATGAAAAATGAACTGCCTTTGAGCAATTCATTTTGTTTGATCTTGAAGTGTGGAATTTATGTTAACAATCTTAAATATGAAAAAAACTGAATTTTACTATTTGTAAACTTTTGTTTTGAAAAATATAAAAATTATATGATTTTTCAGCTTTTATCTGAGTAAAAATAAAGCACCAACATCATACAATCTTCATCGGAAATACTGACCGGAACGTGCGGTAATTTTCCATTGAAATAAAGCGAGTCGCCTTCCTGAAGCTCAATTTCTTCATTATCAATAATGTATTTTACTTTACCTTTTAAAATATATTTAAATTCCCAAGCATCCGTAATTACTTTATCTCTTTTAGAATTGGGCTCTAAGGTGAGCAAGACCGCTTCAAAGCCTAATGAATGAAGACTTTTGCTGAAAATATGCATGTATTTAAAACCTTCAGCTTCCACTTCTTTTTCTATAACCTGTTGATTTTCTTTAGGTACAAAAATGAATTTAGCATTAGATTTTTTCTCAACGCCTTCAAAAAAATAACTGGCATCAATATCCAAAGACTGTATCAGTTCAAGTAAAACAGGCAGTGATGGAATTGTCCTCCCATTCTCGATTCTTGAAACCAAACCATTACTCACATGAGCTTTTGATGCAAGATCGTTGATGGTAAGATTGTTTTTCTTCCTTATATCTTTTAATCTTTTTCCGATACCAATTAAAAAGTCACTCATGTTATATGAAATTTCAAGCTTTTGTATTATTTATTTTGAGTGTAAAAATAGCAAATAAATAAAATGCTTTAGTAAATAAATGTTACAAATAGTAAATATTTTACTATCTTATTTTTAGATTAATAATAATAATGAGTTTAGAGCTAAAAAAAACCGGAAATAAAGCGAGTGATCACCTCTTTCCGGTCTTGTACCCATAACCGAAGAGATATCGAAAGATTTGGCGAAAAATTTAGAGAGAATTTCGCAGTTGTCCGGATTAAAAACCCAATCTTATCTGCATTTATTCAATATTTTATATTAATTCTTTAGTTTAATTTTTACTGACATAATTTGATTATTATCATCTACATATTTAAGGATTATTTTTCTGTTTTTTCGGAGTAATTGATCGTATGTATAAATGTCTTTACTTACGACATTATTGATTGAGATAATCTTCTGCTCTTTTTTCAGTCCTTTTTTATAAGCGTCGGTATTTTCCATGACATTTGATATTATAATATCGTTTCTGTCGTCGCTATACTCAAAAGAGATAGGTTTAGCTAATGGTTCAAAATTTTTATTAAAGAGACCGTTAGGCTTTAAATAAAGATTTTTATTCTTATAGTCGAGTATAAAATTAAACCTATTAATGATCTCGCTTCCCAAGATCTCTAAAAGATTGTCTAAAGAACTGACCTTGCTTATCCGAGGATAAAAAAAGATTTAACGAAATAAAAAAACTCATCCCAAATATCACCGAAAAAAATGCTTTCAATTCAATTGAAAAGTTTAGAAGAGGACGGTATTATAAAAAAAGAAGTTTTTAATGTAAAACCGCCCTTAAAAGTAGAATATTCATTAACTGATTTTGGCAAAACACTTATACCTTTATTACAATATTTGGTTACTTGGGGAAGTTTTGTTGTCAAAGAAAAATCATACTCAATACACACAAAAAAGTAATCCCGAAAGCATAGATACTGCAGATATTTAATCGAAAAATATCGATACCTATTTATCCAGTTTATTCATGAAGCTACGGATTTTTTCGATGATTGCCTCACCTTCTTCTTCCATGGCAAAGTGACCTGTATCATAAATATTATAATCGATGTTTTTGACATCTTTTTTATACGCTGCTGCACCGCTTTCCGGAAAATAAACATCATTCTTACCCCAAACAACGAGTAATGGTGGCTGATAATCACGAAGATATTTTTGCCATTTTGGGTATAGCTTGACATTATTTTGGTAGTCATACCACAGATCAAGATTTACCTTGTGTGCATTGGGGCGAGACATACGCAGATAATCTAACTGCCAAGAATCAGGATTTATATTTTCTTTATTTCTGGTGCCGTGCGTGTATTCATTTTTCAGACCTTCAAGAGTAAAAGCTGGTAATAAAACTGATTCTGTTTTCTCATTCCGATCTTTCCATAATTCTCTTATAAGTTTCCATCCTTCACCGAGGCCTTCTTCATAAGCATTTCCGTTTTGTGTTATAATAGCAGTAACTCTTTCCGGATGTTTTGTAGCGATTCTAAATCCAATAGGAGCACCATAATCCTGCATTACTATGGCATAAGAGCTTAACCCTTTTTTTTCTAAAAAATCATCAATAGTATTGGCTATATTATCAAAAGTGTATTCATATTGATCAGGCGCCGAAAGGTCACTATCACCAAATCCCGGATAATCTGGTGCAATCAAATGGTAGTCGTCCGATAACTGATCAAGCACTTTTCGGTATTGATGGGATGAAGCAGGATACCCATGTAAGAGTACCAGAGTAGGCTTTTCTGAGTTCCCTGCTTCCCGGTAAGCGATGTTGATGCCGTTTACCATTAGTTTTCTAAATTTTGTTGTTTTCATATCTGCATCTGTTATAGAATGATTATTTATTTCGGTTGATTCTTTGGATGTTTTATTACATCCAAATAGTAGTAATGCAAAAAATAAAATTGTTGTGTGTTTCATAATAATAAAATTATTTTATTTACCGACCTTTCGGTAAAATTGATATTGAAATTTTTTATTTGATATATCTTTGTTCAATATTTTTCAATGCATTTTCAAAAATGGTCTTGTTATTTAGTATTTTAGAGAGAACCAAACTACCTTGAATGTCTATTAAATTTTGGATAGCGAATTGTTCTGCTTTTTCAGGTGATAAATGAAATGAAAGTCCAATGTTTACGAATGAGTTAATCCATTGTTGCATGCTTTCTTTGAGATTATTCTCAAAAAGTTGTAAACCTGCGTCCATAGATAGTGCTTTGAATATACACATGTTTTCGCCTCCTTTGTAGAGCAGTCGGATTTGTTCCAATCCTGTTTTTAATCCCGTAACTGAATCTTTTTTTTCATTCGTTAGTGCAGAAAAAACATGACTTTCAACCCACTGGTCAAGATATAATAAAACAGATTCTGCCATTTCTTGTTTTCCATTAGGGAACCGATGATAAAGACTGGCCTTTTTCAATCCTGTTTCGTCTGAAAGTTCCTTTAAGCTGGCTCCTTCATATCCAAATGCACGAAAAGTCTTGGACAGGCTTTCCATTAAATCGTTTTCTGATACTTTTTGTGGTCTCATGCTGCAAAGATAATGTATTAGATTTAATTTTACCAAACGTTCGGTAACTGTTTTATTCGATATTTTAGATAGAAACTTTAAATGCAAAAATATTTCAACTAATGATAAAAATCCCCGAACAATTGAATCGGGGATTTCTCTTTTATGAGACTATGTAATAAGAGGAAACTTGTCTTAAATAACAAATGACCTTACTTCAATAATGAGTCCATCTTTAAATTTCCAAATATCGCAGTAAGAACTTTCCTTTTTATTGTCAATATTTTCAAAAACGATCTGACCAAACTCGATGACTAGATCTTTTTCTGTGATATGATCTTCTGTGGTAAAAGTTATACCATCATAAGAAGAGTTAATATATTTAAGGATTTCTGTTTTACCATTAAATGTACTTCCGCCAACATTAATCCATTTGATATCATCAGCGCAATACTCAATAAATTCTTCATATTTTCCTTCCGCCAAAGCTTTGTTAGCCTTGATAAAAATTTCCTCGTTATTCATAATCCGCTTTATTTAATATATGTTTTAGTTACCGATTTGAACACCAATCTTTCCATAAAAATCAGGATCACTATCTCTAAATTCAAGCAGACTGTGTGCCTTACCTATTTCTGCTAATGGGAAAACTTTGTTTAGCACAGGTTTTAATTTCCCAGACTCGATTAGTTTCGTAAGTTCATCCAGTTTGTTTCTGTTCTGTCTTGTAAATACAAAATGGTAAGTCGCATTTTTGCCCCATGCATGAATTAAATTTTGTGGAATTTCAATATCAACTAAAGTAACGACTTGTCCCATTTGGTTGAGAACCTTTCCGCTGTCCGAAAGGGTAGTGCCACCAATGGTATCAATGACAACATCTACACCTTTACCGTCTGTTAGCTCTAAAATAGTGTCGATATAATTTTCTTTTTCATAGTCGATGACATAATCCGCACCCAATTCTTTAAGGAATTCATGGTGAACGCTTCTGGCTGTCGTATAAACAGTTGCGCCCATTGCTTTTGCCAATTGAATAGTCGGTATTCCTACACCTCCAGCACCACCATGTATCAGGATCGTTTGATTAATCTTAAGTTGGGCTCTCGTGTAAAGCATCTCCCATGCAGTTCCCGCTGCTAAAGGAAATGTGGCGGCTTCTACATGACTGATATTTTTCGGTTTAATACCGATTATGGATTCCTTGGCGACATGATATTCTGCATAGCTTCCATGGCCATTAAAAATTTCAGGAGTGTAATATACTTCGTCGCCCACCTTAAAGTTTTTGACGCCTGTTCCAACTTCTACAATCACACCTGAAACATCGTGTCCTGTGATTACAGGCAGTTGCAATTCATTTTTATAATCTCCTCTGCGAACCTGAAAATCCAAGGGATTCACTGATGTTGCCATAACTTTCACCAGAACTTCGTCAACTCCCGGTTTTGGGGTTGGAACATCTAGTATTTCAAATTTTTCTACTGAGCCGAACTCGTTTAATACTGCTGCTTTCATAATGATTTTATTTATTTGTTATTTATGTATTTACCTATTTAGGTAAAATTCTAATTATTGATTGAAATTTTTTTTATTTATTAATCGTGAATTATTCTTTTCTATGTATGAATTTTTCCAATACAAGTTTTGAGAAGTTGTACTTAAATTTGCGTTTATCTTCTGTTTACTAAGCAATTTAAATCAAACTATAACCATAAAATTAAATCTGATATTAAAATTACCTAATTAGGTAAATTCCTAAATATTGTTATAAAAATTTTTATAAATCTTCTTTTATCAGTCTGGCTAATTCCTGAATTGCTTTTTCATTTCTCTTATAGTATGTCCACTGTCCCTTTCTGGTTGCAATCAGAATCTCAGCAGATGACATTGTTTTTAAATAATCAGAGACCGTAGGAACAGACATTCCTGCTTTCTGAGCAATGTCAGATACGCATACTCCTAAATCGGGACTATAATTATTTAATTCTTCCTTAGGAAAATGATCAAATGGATCTTTTAACCATGTTAGGATATTAAGACGTGTTTCATTTGATAATGATTTAATTACCTCTAGTAATTTCATACTTCATTAATTTTATCTTGCAAATTTAGGCAATTTCCTAAATGTCTACCAATTTTTCGTATGTGATTTTTAATATGAAAATAATAGACAGTGACTATTATTAAATATTTTATTCTATCGATTGTATGTTTTTATTACTCAAAGCGGTTTTCATTCCCCATTCTGAAATGGATTGAAGAATAGGGATGAGAGTTTTGCCGAAATCGGTTAATTCATACTCAACTTTAAGCGGAGGTTTACTTGTATGAACAGTACGTTTAATTAAACCGTCTGCTTCCATTTCTTTTAATTGCAGGCTTAAAGTACGCTCTGTGATCATAGGACATTCTTTCCTTAATTCATTATAACGCTTCTTTTCAATTAGGTGCATCAGGATTACCGCTTTCCATTTACCGCCTATATATTTCATGGTAAGGCTTGTGGTACAAGGGAATTTTTTGTTATCTATACAATACATAGGGTACTATCATTTTTATCCGTTATTGCAAAAATAATAAACTATACTTAATTTTGCAACTATAAAAAATATAGTTTAAATTTAAAATTAGAGAATATGAATTTTTTAGAGTTGACCAAAAAAGGTACACTACCAAGAAGTATAATCCGGACCATCAATTGTTTACCTTTGGAGATAATCATCCAATCTATTTAAAATCAAATCGTAAGATAAGTATGTATATTTGAGAGTATTGGCAAGGCTAATACAAAACTTATTAATACAAATTTTCACAAGTAAAAATTAAAAATATGAAAGCAATAGGATTTAAAAAATCGTTACCTATCTGCGATCCTGAAAGTTTCATTGAATTTGAAACTGATAAGCCAAAACCAACAGGAAAAGAACTTTTGGTAAAAGTAGAAGCTATTTCCGTAAATCCGGTGGATTACAAAATCCGACAGAACAGCCTTAAAGACAAAACTCAGGATGAACCGAAAGTAATTGGTTGGGATGCTGTAGGCATAGTTGAGGAAGTTGGTAATGAAGTTACATTATTTAAAAAAGGTGATAAAGTTTTTTATGCAGGCGACATCACAAAACCCGGCTCAAATCAGGAATATCAACTTGTGGATGAAAGAATTGTTGGGTTTGCACCAAAAAACCTTACCATCGAGGAAGCTGCAGCAATGCCACTCACTGGGCTTACAGCATATGAAATATTATTCGACCGTATGGGAGTGTCAAAAGAAAAAGATGCCGGAAAATCTATATTAATTATTGGTGGTGCAGGCGGTGTAGGTTCTATTGCGATTCAAATAGCTAAAAAATTGTTGGGATTGACGGTCATCACTACAGCATCCAGACCGGAAACTGTTGACTGGTGTCAGAAAATGGGAGCGGACGTCGTTATTAGCCATGCAAATTTAATAGAAGAAGTACATGATGCAGGTTTCGAAAACATTGATTTCATTGTAGATTTTGTAGATCTTAATCAATATTGGGATGCACTTGTCACGTTAATCAAGCCACAAGGGAAAATTGCTTCCATTAGTGATCCCGTACATCCTGTGGATCTTCGACAACTCAAAGGAAAGAGTGTAAGTTTTTATTGGGAGCTTATGTTTACGAGAGCTATGTTTCAGACCAATGATATGATTCGTCAACACGAAATTTTAAATACAATTTCCGATTTATTAGATAAGGATATTATAAAATCAACTTTAAACAATACCATAAACGGTTTCTCCTCAGAGAACCTCAGAAAAGCACATCAGCAATTAGAATCAGGTAAAACAATTGGGAAATTAGTGATCAAGTATTAAAGGAAGTATAATGTTTCAATAGCATAAATAAAATGAAGAAAGATTTGCGGTCTGGTTTAGAAAGTTTTAGGTTTTTGATATACATTACCTCGAATGTTCAATTTAAATCAGATATATAGATTGTTTGAATTTTGTACTTTTATGCAATGATATCACAAACCGTCTTTCCGGATACTTACATCCAGGCAGCCCTAAAGCATAGAGGATTCAAAGTTGGCAGAAGCAAAGTGTCAAAAAGTGCCGCAAGCACATTTGGTAAAAGGCATTTCTACAAAATTGTTTTAAGTATAGGCAACGTAACTGTTCTTTATGGAGAGCATTTACTGAAGCTGAACGGTGCTTATCTTTTTGTTTCTAATCCGCATGTTCCCTATTCAGTAGAGATAGTCTCTGAAGTCCAAACGGGGTATTCTTGTCTTTTTACTCAAGAGTTTATACAGCCAGCGAGATTGGTTGAGAGCCTGCGGAAGTCTGTTCTTTTTGATAGAAGTATAATTCCTTCCTACAAACTTAGCGATGCGCAATGTGAAAGGATAAGTGATTTATTTGAGAAAATGATTACAGAAGAAACTTCGGGATATGAGAATAAAGATGATATAATGAGGCTATATGTATCTATGTTGCTTCACGAGACAATTAAAATGAGACCAAATGAGGAGAGGGTATTACCTGTAGATGCATCCTATAGAATAACAAGACAATTTTTGGAATCGTTAGAAAATCAGTTTCCTGTAGAAAACCTGAACAGATCATTAAATTTGCATACACCACAGGACTTTGCAAACCACTTGGGTATCCATGTGAATTCCCTTAACCGAGCCATAAAAAAAACAACTGGAAAATCTACCAACATACTAATTGCCAATAGAATTACTACAGAAGCCAAGGCACTTCTAGAGTTGACAGATTGGAGTATTTCAGAAATTGCTTATGCCTTGGGATTTGAATATCCGAATTACTTCAGCACATTTATGAAAAAAAATACGGGTGAAACGCCAAGATTTTATCGAAAAAGTTAGATTGATAGTTATACTTTTTGGTTTGAAAAGTGTATAAATACAACCGCAATAGCACCTACCTTTGTTTGGCTGTCTGAGAGACTGAAGTTTGTCTCAACGGATGAATAACAATAAATTCAATTGGATATATTATGGAAAAAAGAAAGGTAGGACTTAGCGGTCTTGAAGTATCGGCTATCGGCTTGGGATGTATGAATATGAGCCACGGATATGGCAATATTGTAGAGAGAAAAGATATGATAAAGCTAATACATTACGCTTTAGATAACGGTGTTACTATGTTTGATACAGCAGAAATGTATGGTCCGTTCACCAACGAAGAACTGTTAGGTGATGCTTTAATGAAAAAACATGACCAAGCAATCATAGCTACGAAATTCGGATTTGATTATGATTCAAAAACAAACGAGATAAAAGGATTGAACAGCTATCCCGACCATATAAGGAAAAGCGTTGAGGATTCTTTGAAAAGGCTTAAAACCGACCACATCAATTTACTTTACCAGCATAGAGTAGACCCTAATGTGCCGATTGAAGATGTAGCAGGTACCGTCAAAGAGCTTATTGCTGAAGGAAAAGTAGGATATTTCGGGCTTTCTGCTGCCGACGAGGAGACTATCCGCAAAGCTCATGCAGTTCACCCTGTTACGGCATTGCAAAGTGAATATTCTTTATGGAATCGTGATCTCGAGGAAACCATTTTTCCGGCATTGCACGAATTAGGTATTGGGTTTGTTGCCTATGGACCTCTAAGTCATGGTCTTCTTACTGGCAAAATTGATGCTGATACAAAGTTTGTAAGCAATGATATCAGAAATCGTTTGCCTCAGTTTTCAGAGGAAAATCGAAAAAAGAATCAATCTGTCTTTTCATTATTTTCTGAGTTTGCAGCAACTAAGGAGGCTACCCTTGCTCAACTGGCCATAGCTTGGATAATTAATAAAAATTCCGAATTTATACCGATTCCCGGGACAACTAAACTCTCTCGGTTGGAAGAAAATATCGGTGCTGCACAGATTAAACTCTCACAGAAAGATATTGAAGAAATTGAGCAAATTGTGAAGGTAGAAAAGTATCTAGATTAAAATCATTTTTCACCTTTGCTGTCTTTCTTCTATGACAGTTTCAACAATCAGCTATGGTAAGGTGTCTCCATATAGCAATAATGAAATTTTCAAAATATTTTAGTAATTTTGGAACAGTCGGGTTATAGGCTTCACGCATAATGATGGAATTCGTTGGAAAAAATACAAAAAACAAATCTTAAGAATTTTAACTCAATAATCATGCATCCTCTATTTCATTATATCAATCAATATGCTTTAATTTCCGAAGAAGATTTTGAGATCTTCAAAAGCCACTTTATTCAGAAAAAATTAAGCAAAAAACAGTATCTATTGCAGGAAGGAGAGATCTGTAAATATTTAGGGTTTATCGTAAAGGGTGCTATGCGTAAATATTATATAGATGAAAAAGGTGTTGAGCATACTGTAAATTTATATGTTGAAAACTGGTGGGCAGGCGACCGGGAGAGTTTTGTCATGCTAACTCCAAGTGCCTATAATCTAGACGCATGGGAAGATTGTGAATTACTTCTTATTTCCAGAGAAAGTACCTTAAAATTGCGTAATGAATGTCCTGCTTTCAACGAATTAACATTGAAGCTCGATGAACAGAGTACGATTTCTACTCAAAAAAGGATAACTTCTTCCATAAGCCTTACTGCTGAAAAACGCTATGAAGATTTCGTCAATAACTATCCGCATTTTACTCAGCGTTTTCCGCAACATATCATTGCTTCTTATCTTGGAATTACAAAAGATACACTAAGCAGGGTTCGTAAAAAAGCACTTAAAAAATAGGCTGAAAAACTTATAGTTGAGTCATTTACATATAAACTCAACAACGTAATCTGAAATTAAAAAATAATTAGACAAACTTTGTTAAGGGAAGTTTGTATTGATTTATAGACATTTGTCGTCTATTTTGTGGTTTGGTATTGTCTAATTTTGATTATTAATTTAAATAAATTGTATGAATAATCAAAACGTAATCAAGACTGTAGCGGTAACTAGTGCAGGTCGTGTACTCGGACTTAAGTTAGCAGTAGGGTTTGCTGAAAAAGGCTATAAAGTCTTTTGAAAAAACGATAAAATACTTTTCAGAAAAGAAAAAGAAGTAATTCATTGCTATTCTTATGAATCAACTATTTCGTTACATAAATAACTATGTTTCAACCCCCATTTCTAAAGAAGATTTTAAGGATTTACAAAGTTATTTTATTCGCAAAAAGCTAAATAAAAAACAATTTCTACTGCAGAAAGGTGATATTTGCACCCATTTTGCCTTTGTAGTAAAAGGAGCTCTACGACAATATTATATTGATGAAAGAGGGGTCATCATTCTGTTAATTTGTATACTGAAAATTGGTGGGCAGGTGATCGTGAAAGTTTTGTACGGTTTACACCCAGTATATATAGTATAGATGCGTTGGAAGATTGTGATGTGCTTATTATCACAAGAGAAAACGTATTAAATTTATGTCGTCAGTGTCCTGCTTTTAACGAATTGTTGTTGAAACTTAATGAGCAAAATAGCATTGCTGTACAAAGAAGAATAGCCTCTATTAGTTTTACTGCGGAAAAACGCTATAGATGTTTTGTTGAAAATTATCCATTCTTTATTAATCGCTTTCCGCAACATATTATTGCCTCTTATATTGGTATTACGAAAGATACTCTAAGCCGGTTACGCCGTCAATTGGATAAATAAACGCTTTATTTTTATCCTGTAATTATTAAAGTTTTGAATCCCTAATATAAACTCTGATTAATGCTTTTTGAACAAAAGCCCAACGAAATGTCGGGCTAGATTATTCTTAAAAGAACATTCTGAAGAATCTTCTTTTGTATTATTTATGATAGATTGAGCACGTTATTTATGATTACGTAATTCTTTTATTTTTTGAATGCCTGTTTCATCCATCCACTGTTCAAAACCAGTTAGTTTTGGCATCCAACTAGCTATAAATTCGTAATCGATGGGATCATAGCCTTCTTGGTCAATCATTTCAACCAATCGTGCAAATGTTTCACTTTGTTGATGAAGTATTTCTAATGGTACCTGTACGAATTCGATGGGTTGTTTCAACTTCTCTTCCAATAGTTTTAAGACTTGTTTCGGGGCGAAAAGTTCACCTCCAAAATCAACTGTTTTGCCATTAAATGCTTGATAATTCTGAAATATTATTCGTGCAAAGGTACCAATGTCGTTTGTAGTTACCCAAGAGATTGCTGTTTCTTCAGGCAGGGGATTAATAAACTTGCCTTCCCCTAATCCGAAACTTGGTAACAATAGATTTTCCATAAAAGAAGCGGGTCTTATTACAGCTCCCTGCAAATTACTTTCTAACAAATATTTTTCGATGGTAAATTTAAATTTTGGTCTAAATGCATCCTGCTTATCGGAAGCAAGAACAGATGAATAAAGAACAAATTTAACGCCTTGTTCTTCTGCTAATCTGATTGCTTTTATACCGAGTTCCGCTTCTTTCTCATCCGTTTCTTTGCTGGAAATCCATACTGGAGGAAGAACTAGATAAAGCCCGTCAATTTTTTTAAATAGATCACTTAAAGCTTCAATATTTTCTAAATCGCCTTTTACCAACACTGCTCCTGCCTTTTCTAAATTATGAGCTTCCGAAGATTGCGGATTTCTGGTAAGCGCAAATACCTCAAAATTATTTTTCAGCAATTCATATACTGTGGCAGTGCCTTGTTTTCCGGTTGCACCTGTAACTAAGATTGTTTTCATTTTAAAATTCTTTTAAGCAAAATTACTTTCATTATTTAGTAATTTTGTGTTTAGTAACCTTTAGGAAAGTGGTATGGAAAAGAAAATAAAACCTTGTATAGAAAATGAAGAAATCTTAAAACAAAGATTTTTAGCATTAAGAGATACCTTAGATTTATTAAGTGGTAAATGGCGTTTCTGTATTCTTTTAAATTTACATTACTATGAAAAATTAAGGTTTAAAGATTTTTTTGAAGTATCAGAAGGCATATCGCCTAAAGTACTGAGTTCTGAACTGACTACTTTGGAAGCACATCAGCTCATTAAAAAAAATATTGAATTTACCCCTTCACAAGATATTACGTATTATGTGCTGACGCAGCATGCTCAGGAAATCTGGACTGTGTTGAATACATTAATTGAATTTGGACTATCCAATCGTAAAGAAGTCATCAAATCACTATCGGATAAAGATAAAACTTAGTTTATATCAAAAAAAACATATTCTATTTCATATTACATTAAACTAAATGCTACTACTCTAAATAATAAAGCTTTAAACACTTTTCATATGCTTCTTACACCCTATAGCTGATAGTTATTATGTAGAAATTCAACTGCAATATTCACTATTTGCTGCATTTTCTATTTCATAGACATTTGTCTACAATTTTTTCTTTCCATTTGACGCAACTTTGAATTATTAACTTTTAAATCAAAAGAAAATGGAAAAATCACCTAAAATTGGTCTTCAAGGTTTACTTCGCCCTGAAGACAGTATCGTAGTGCTAATCGACCATCAACCGTTTCAGGTTGCTAATTTGCATAGCCATGAACCTACATTGATTATTAACAATACAGTTGGGCTTGCAAAAGCTACAAAAATATTCAACGTGCCAACTATTCTTACTACCGTTACGGAAGAACGAGGAGGCTACATCATTAAAGGTCTTCAGGATGTATTCCCGGAACAAAAACCTATTAATAGAACATTCATCAATACATGGGAAGATCCTGCAGTTACTGATATCGTAAAAGCAAGCGGTCGTAAGCAACTGATATTAGCAGGATTATGGACAGAAGTTTGTGTTGCGATGCCTGCAATTCAAGCTTTGGGAGAGGGTTATGATGTATTTGTTGTTACAGATGCTTGTGGTAGCGTTAGTCCTGAAGCGCATGATATGGCAGTGCGTAGAATGGTTCAGGTAGGTATCGTGCCAATCAATTGGTTAGCTGTTGTTTCAGAATGGCAACGTGATTGGGCTCGTCTGGAAACAGCATCTCAATTGGGGCCTATTCTGTTCGATCATGGTGGAGGAAGTGGTGTTGCTTTAGCTTGGGAATGGCAGTTACTTGCTACAACACCTCCAGAACAATAATATCTCCTATAGTTAGTATTTAGCTGAAAGGTTGTTTCATATTTTATCAAACAGCCTTTTAGTTACTTATCGAATGATTTTTTAGATAAAATAATAACAAAAATTGACCGTATGAATAATAATCTAGTCCTTCTTATGGAAGAAAATTTAGCTTTGGTATGGAGTGAAAGAGATGCTTCCAAAAGGATGAAATCCATAGAGACTATCTATTCGCCTGAAAGCACATTATATCATGTAGGACATCAGACGAAAGGGTATGAGGCTATCAATGAAAGCGTAAATAATATTCTGGCTAATATGCCTGAAGAATTTAGCTTTTTTAAATTAAAGCCAATTGTAATCAATAATAATGTAGGCAGGCTAATTTGGGGAATGGGCCCGAATGAAGAATCAATTGTTGCTACAGGAATGGATATTGCCGTTTTTGAAGATGGAAAAATAAAGTCATTATATGTATTCCTTGATTAAGCTAAAAGAAAATGGAAAATAAAGAAATAGTATTAAAAGCAATGAACGAGCTGTTTCATGAAAAAGACAGTACAGCCATCGAAAAATACTGGCATGAAAATTATCAACAGCACAACCCATCGATGATTAATGGTCATGAAGGATTAAGAAATCTATTACCTGTTTTAGATTCAAATTTTAAGTGGAAGCCAGGTATAATCGTTGAAGAAAATGATATAGTTATTACACATAGTTTGGTTCACGGTTGGGGACCAACTCCGGTTATCGTAGTCGATATTTTCCGTTTGGAAGATGGGAAAATAGCAGAACATTGGGATGTAGTACAGGAAGAAATTCCGGTGTCAAAATCAGCTAATGGAAATTCAATGACTTCTTTTTAAAATTGATAGAAATGAAAAATAAATTAACAGGAAACCGATACATAATGGATGTGGGCGAACTGAAAACCGAGCTCTTTTTCGAAACCGATGAATCCATGATCTTCACGGTGATAGAGGGTGGTTCTCTAACCGAAAGTGGCTACTCAGAAAAAGTAAAGATCACAGTGGCTAAAGTTCGTTCACAAGTATATATGATTGCATGGAAAGAAATTTCAGGAGCTACGGTAACGCATGTGGAAGATCATAAAAATGGAATTATTTACAGCAATGCGACATTGCCTGATGGTAGTTTTTATACCATGAAAGGTACAATACATCCTGTACAGGATTTAGTTACGGAATAGAAAAGCAGTAATTCTCAGAAATTATGACAAATTCAAATGAAACAAACAATCCCATTCGCATCGGTTACAGCCTTTCACTTTCAGGGCCTGTAGCCGAAAATACAAAGGCGGTGAAGCTGGCACACAGTATTTGGGAAAAAGATATCAATAATAGAGGAGGACTTCTTGGGCGTAAAATAGAGCTTGTATGCTACAATGATAACGGAGAATCTTCACAAGTAGCCGATATTTATAAAAAACTTTTGGATGAGGAAAAAGTCGATTTAGTCATTGGTGGTTATGGAACAAATACCATAGCGGCTTCTATGCCTGTTGTTATGGAACGTAATCGTTTTTTGATTGGCCTGATGGGATTAGGTGTTAATATAAATCTTAAATACCCTAATTATTTTGCGATGATTCCTACTGGTCCTAAACCAAATTCGGCACTTACAGAAGGTTTTTTTGCCCTTGCAGCTTCCCAGAATCCTAAACCGTTAACTGTAGCAGTACTTTCTGCCGATGCCGAATTTTCAAAAAATCCGGTTATAGGCGCCAGAGAAAATGCGGAAAAATATGGTTTTCAGATTGTTTATGAAGAAACTTATTCGCTTTCAACAGAAGATTTTACACCTTTAATAGAAAAGATAAAAGCAACTCATGCAGACTTATTTTTTATCTGTTCTTATTTAAATGACTCAAAAGGCTTGGTGCGAGCGATTCATAAAAGTGACTATAGGCCAAAAATGGTGGGTGGAGCTATGATCGGCCCACAAAGTGCTTCTGTAAAAACTGAGCTTGGACCACTATTAAATGGATTTGTTAATTATGAATATTGGATGCCGGTTCCAAAAATGAACTTTCCGGGTGTTGCTGATATGTTGGCTAAATATCAAGCTAAAGCCAAAGAAAAAAAGGTAGATGAATTAGGATATTATATGGCTCCTTTAGCGTATGCTCAGATGCAGGTTTTGGCGCAAGCTGTTGCTGTTACGGAAAGTCTGAATGATGAGGTTCTTGCAGAATATTGCAGATCGAATACTTTTGAAACAGTAATAGGTAACATTAGCTTCGGTGAAGGAGGCGAGTGGGCGGAGCCACGTGTTGTTCAGGTACAATTTCAAAATATTGAGAATAATGATCTTGAGACCTTTAAAGACAGTCGTGTGCAAGTGGTTGTTGAACCCTCGGAATATGCATCTGGCTCGCTGATATATCCATATGCACCATAATTTCAAAGATTTTGTGGAGGTATTATTATATTTAAAACCGTTAAAAATAAAAGTTAAGTATGGAAGAACATGAATACCCAAACGGAGAAATTACCATTCTTTGGAAACCTAAATTATGCATCCATGCAGCAGTTTGTGTAAAGACATTATCGAAAGTATATAATCCCAAAGACCGTCCGTGGATAAAAACCGAGAATGCAACTACACAGGAGCTTATTGATCAGGTTGCAAAATGCCCGTCCGGAGCATTGAGTATAAAAAAATAACGAATAGTGGAAAATATAAAAGTAATCTTTACAAAAGACAGTGTCGGAGAGGTGCAGTTATTTTCAGATGATAAGAAAGCAGGTAAAATGGATATTTCAGTTTCAGACGGAAAGCTGCGGGTGTACCATACAGAAGTAGATGCCGAGTACGAAGGAAAAGGTTTTGCAAAACTATTGCTTAATCAATTAGTAATTTATGCTAAAGAAAATAATCTCAGAATTATACCACTTTGTCCGTATGTTCTCGCACAATTCAGGCACCATCCGGAAGAATATGCAGAGGTTTGGCCTCAAAAAAAGGACATTAATGACTAAAAAATTAAATGAAGTATCTTTTAGAAAGTCTATAAAAGGAACGATAGCCGCTACCTGACAACATAAGTTAGCCGGCAAGCGAACCTGCTCCCAATGTTCTTTCGTGACTCAATAAGAGTATTCCAATAAATATAATATTTTAAAAAAAATGGAAATAGGAATTGATAGTTTTGCATCTGCCATGTACGGCAGTAATATGCTTACCGGTGTTGATGCAATGGAACAGCTGCTGGAAAGAATTGTTCAGGCCGATGAGGCAGGGCTTGCCATTTATGGTATTGGTGAGCATCATAAGAAAGAGTTTCTGGATTCTGCTCCCGCTGTAATACTTGCAGCTGCAGCAGCAAAAACAAAAAACATCCGTTTGACCAGTGCGGTTACTGTTCTCAGTACCTCTGATCCTGTACGTGTTTATCAAAGCTTTGCAACTTTGGATCTTATATCCAAAGGTAGGGCAGAGCTTGTGGTGGGAAGAGGCTCCGCAATCGAAGCTTATCCGCTTTTTGGATTTGATTTAAATGATTATGATGCATTGTTTAAAGAGAAACTAGACCTATTGTTAAAAATACGTGAACAGGAATTCGTTACCTGGTCTGGGAAATTTAGGCCGGCATTAAATAATCAGCCTGTCTATCCCAGATCTGTTCAGGAAAAAATCCCGGTTTGGTTAGGTGTTGGAGGAACTCCCGAATCGTTTGTAAGAGCAGGAACTTTAGGACTGCCATTAATGGTAGCGATTATTGGTGGTGAAACAGCACGTTTCCGTCCTTTGATTGATTTATATAGAGAAGCAGGCCTTCAGGCTGGCTTTGCTCCGGAACAGTTAAAAGTTGGCTTACATTCACCGGGTTATGTAGCTGCAACCAACGAAGAAGCTGTTTCAGATTATTATCCTGGTTATGCTGAGCTGTGGACAAAGGCAGGCAGAGAACGGGGATGGCCTCCGGTAACCAAAGCTCAGTTCGACGCTTCGGTTGCTCCTAAAGGTGTTCTGGTAGTTGGTGGTCCTGAGCAGGTAGCAGAAAAATTATTAAAACACAGTGAAGCACTGGGTGGCATTGACCGCTTTACATTTCAGATGGACAATGCAGGACTCACGCATGAACAGCTGTTACGTTCTATAGAAATAATTGGTAAGGAGGTTATTCCAAGGGTTTCTAAAGGTTAAGGTAAGTTTATGATGTACCGATAAGCAGAAAAATCAATTAAAATATACGAATCATACAAATATTACAAGTAACCTTCCTATTATTGGTGGTAAATTTTTCTGCTGTTCGTGAATATCAAAGAACGACGCTAAAACTATTTTAGCTAATACCAAATGCGTTGTTTATAAAATATGTTTGAGAGTATAAAATGAAGAAACTTTAAGCGGCCTACCTATGAAATTAAAGATTGTCATACTTTCATTAATATTTTTAACACAGGAGTTTTATCACGCGCAAAATTTTAAACTCATGCGTTATGATGAAGATTATTATAGGCTGAAAGACAGTGCGAAAACTTTTTATAACAAAATAAAATACATTCCTCTTTCACGAGCAGGTAATGCTTATCTTTCGCTTGGAGGCGAGATACGGGGAGAGCTGGATTATGCAGTTAATGAAGATTGGGGAAAGATGAATACCGGTACCGATATTTTTGTACTTCAACGCTATCATCTTCATGGCGATTTGCATTTAGGTAAGAGGATTCGTGTTTTCGGACAATTACGGAGTGGTTTGGAAGATGGTCGTAAGAACGGCCCTCGTGGAATTGATGAAGACCAATTGAACGTTCAAAATTTTTTTGTGGATATTATACCTTTTAAAAAATCTGATCAAATCATTACGTTGCGATTGGGTCGGCAGGAGATTCAATACGGTAGTGGTCGTCTCATTGATGTCCGGGAAGGTCCCAATCTCCGCCTATATTTTGACGGAGCCAGAGTTGCTTACGCATCGTCGAATCTCAAACTTGATGCATTTGTGATGGCAGATGCGGTGGTGAATACCGGAGTTTTCGATAACGCTTCAACACGTAAAGCTAACCTTTGGGGAGTCTACGGTACCTATATTTCTCCGAAAAGTGGCAATCTTGATTTTTATTACTTAGGAATCAATCGTTCTGATGCAGTGTTTGATGAAGGGGTAAAGGATGAATCCAGACACACAGTCGGAGCCAGAGCTTGGAGAAACGGCGATGGCTTTATTTACAATTTCGAAGTAGCTTATCAATTTGGAAAATTTGGCTTAGGAAACATCAATGCCTTTGGGATTTCATCTGAGATTGGTTATCTGTTTAGCAATGTGAAGGGAACACCTACTGTGAAGCTAAAAAATGATTATGTTTCCGGGGATAAAATCAAAGGAGATGGTAGATTGGGAACTTCTAATGCTATGTATCCAAATGGCGGATATTTCGGAATGAATCCTCAGGCAGGTCCGGCAAATTTACTGTCTGTGCACCCTAATCTGACCTGGAATCCTGCAAAAAATGTAACGCTAACGGCGGCAGTTGTGTTTAATTGGCGTAGCTCTCTGCAGGACGGTGTGTATGGTCCAAATGGCTCGTTAAGACTATCATCATCCGATTCAAAAAGAAAATATATTGGTACGGCATACACGACTACCTTTTCATGGAAAATTAATAAATTTTTCAGTTATAGTGCCGGTGTACAGTATTTTCAAACAGGTAATTTCATCAACGATGTAATATCACAGCATCGTGATGGTTTTTTTGTAGGATCGGTAATAGGATATAAGTTTTAATGTTTTTTTTAGAAAAAATATTTTCTTGTAATTAAGAATGATATATTGAGGGGGAAATTCAATTAATATTTATAGTTTGTAATATGGATGTATCATGAAAGAAAATTTTGGATAATTTTTTTCTCCTATTTATTTCTGTAAATTTGATTTATAAAAATAAATCTTAAGTAAGATTAGATATTATAATTCCATTATACCGTTGTCTATCAAGGTTATGGGGTATTGGAGAACAGATCTTTTGATCTATATCTTGCGGGGAACTTTGTCTAATAAGGTGGCAGTATGTTTTGAAATATAAAGTTAGAATAAACAAATAAGAACTTGATTTTGGAATAGATCAAAAAAGGATAAAAAATAAATTAAAATGGTACATTCTTTTTTATTGGTAGGGCAATCCAATATGGCAGGACGGGGTTTTTTGAAAGATGTAGACATCATTTATGATGAACATATAAAAATGCTTCGAAACGGGAGATGGCAGACAATGGTAGAGCCTGTTAATTTTGATCGTCCCAATGCAGGAATTGGTCTTTCAGCATCGTTTGCCGCAGCTTGGCGTATAAAAAATGTAGCAGAAGAAATTGGTTTAATTCCATGTGCAGACGGAGGAACTAGTTTGGATGATTGGGCAACAGACGGAATGTTATTTCAACATGCCATTGCACAGGCAAAATTGGCTCAAAAGTCCAGTAAGCTAGAAGCTGTTTTATGGCATCAGGGCGAAAATGATGCTAATGCAACAAGTGCTCATCTTTATCATGAAAAGTTTTCTTTGATTGTACAAGCATTTCGGACTGAACTCAATGAACCGAATTTACCTGTTATCATAGGCGGACTTGGGGATTTTTTGGATAAAGGATCTTATGCAGAGCATTTCTCAGCTTATCCAGTTGTAAATGACGCTCTCTTAAATTTTGCTAAAACGATTCCGAATTGTTATTTTGTAACGGCATCGGGTCTGACTTCAAATCCCGATTATATACATATTGATGCAACTTCTCTGCGAAAATTTGGGGTTCGTTATTTTGAAGCTTTTGATAAGCGACAGCATATTTTAAAACCTCTGGTTGAAGAAGATCAAACGATTGAAAAGATATACCAAAGAGAATTGACCAATAGCGAGAAAATTGGGCTATTGAATGTAAAGTTTTTCAGCGGAGCATTGTCGGAAAATGACTACAATGCAGAACTAGTCAAATTAATGTAAATTAATCAAAGACATTTTCCATCTGTTTGGTTCCTGCTGAACACTCTCATTTTAATTATTGAAATCATCGTCCAGAAGATACAGTAATGAAAAGTTCATAAAAAGCAAGACAAAACCGATTGCCAAAGCCATGAATATTTTAGTCCACATTATTTTTTCATTCTTTACACATTTCTTTCCTGAGCAATTCAAAGTCAGCTAAACTAAGACAAATATAGCAATCACTGGCTGTACGTGGCGGTATTGGGCTAAATGTTTATTACAATGTACAATGGTAATAAATATAAAAAGCACCTCAGTAATACAGACACAACAAACCGTAATTTGGAAACACGCATCACTTTTTATTTTATGAATTTTGCTATATAACAAAATAGATAAACAACAATGCAAAAAGTTAGTTTTAAAAATAGAACTTGGGATGTAGCAGGACATTTATATTTTCCTGAAAATTTTGATGAAACTAAACAATACCCTGCTATTGTTTGTGTTCATCCGGGCAGTAGTGTGAAAGAACAGACGGCTGGCTTATATGCCAGTCAGCTTGCTGAAAATGGATTTATTGCTTTAACCTTCGACGCTTCTTTTCAGGGGGAAAGTGGAGGCGAACCTCGGTTTTTGGAAGACCCTACAACTAGAGTTGAAGATATTCGTTGCGCAATAGATTATCTTACCACATTATCTTTTGTCGACAACGACAGAATTGGGGCAATGGGTGTTTGTGCAGGTGGTGGTTACGCAGCTAATGCTGCTATTTCAGAAAAAAGAATTAAGGCGATAGGAACAGTAATAGGAACCAATCCAAGCAGAGCTTTTCGCGAAGCTAATCCAGTAGAAACACTCAATGCGGTTGCTCAACAACGAACTGCTGAAGCTAACGGAGCCGAAAAACTCATTAATAATTGGATACCCAATTCAAAAGAAGAAGCGCAGCAATTAGGTGTCCAAGAAATGGATTTACTGGAAGCGATTGATTATTACAGAACCCCTCGCGGGCAACATCCTAATTCCTGCAATCAGTTGCTTTTTACAAGTATGAGTAATTTGATTATGTTCGATGCTTTTCATTTGGCAGAATATTTTCTTACACAACCTTTATTGGTAATTGTTGGAGACAAAGTAGGTGGTTTTGGTTCTTATAGAGATGGTTTTGATTTGTATAATAAAGCAGCTTCCACCAACAAAAAAATACATGTTGTACAAGGTGCAAGTCACTACGATTTGTATGATCAACCCCAAGCTACTCAAAACGCATTAGAACAATTAGTGCCTTTTTTTCAAGAGCATTTGTAGAGAACGTTGAGACTTTATCAACTGACGTACAGAAAATAAATATTATCTTTAGCTATACTGATTTGCTATGAATGTAGTTCTGAAAATATTAGGTATTCTTTTTTTTATTGCAGGTTTTGTACTTACACTAAAACCTGATTTGCTGGGAAAGTTTTCTTCATCCATTGACGCTTACCAAATGATTGAGAAGCGTGTACGATGGGGATTGCTCGTTGGTTTGGGGCTGTTCCTTGTATTCAATAGCAATTGGAATTCATGGGGTTTAGGTATCACTGCATTCCTCTTTGCTATTACGTTAGGCATCATTATTTCCAGATTAGCGGGTTTTATAAAAGATGGATTTTTCATACAACAATTATGGTGGTTGCTGATCGAATTATTTGCTTTATTGCTTTTCGGATTTTTGTATTGGAAACAGAAATGATTAAAACCGTCAGTCAAAAAATTTATAAAATTTAATTATGCAAGTCATTCACTCGCTTTCAGAGTTTCATCGTTTGTTATCTATACCGCCGCCATTGCATCCTTTGGTAAGCGTTGTTCAGGTATCGGAGTTACACGCCGTAGTTTCTGATGTTTGGAAAAAATTCAGTACAGATTTTTATACCATTTCGCTGAAGAAAAACATCCAATCTAAAATAAAATATGGTCAGCATTATTATGATTTTGACAGTGGCACAATGACTTTTATCGCCCCAAAACAAGTTCAGTCCATCGAAGCAGAAAGTACAAACGAATTTAACGAAACTTCCGGAAGCGGTTATGTACTCATGTTTCATCCCGATTTTTTGGCAAAGCATCCATTAGCTGGTAACATTAAAAATTACAATTTCTTTTCTTATTCTTTAAACGAAGCATTGCATCTTTCTGAAAAAGAAGAAAATAATGTAATCGCCATTTTAAAAAAAATTGAAGAAGAATACCAACATATTGACCAGCATACGCAAGCTGTTATTTTGTCGCAGATCGATTTGTTACTAAATTACAGCAACCGTTTTTACGGCAGACAATTTATTACCCGAAAAGCAGTAAATGACAGCTTGCTTATAAAAGTTGAGCATTTTATTGCAGACTATTTCAATAGTGAAAAACCTTTACAGCAAGGTATTTTAACGGTAGAATATTTAGCAGGTCAACTCAATTTGTCTGCAAATTATTTAAGTGATGCCCTACGTTCCCTCACCAGACAAAGTGCACAACAGCACATACACGAAAAATTGATTGCAAAAGCAAAAGAGTATCTTACCACATCAACTTTAACCGTTTCTGAAATTGCCTTTAGTTTAGGATTTGAACGTCCTCAATCTTTCAATAAACTATTCAAAAATAAAACTGAAATGTCACCGCTGGAATTCCGCCAGGCGTTTAATTAGGGATAATTTTTACGGCCTTTTTTCTATGTTTTTTTGATTGTATTGGCAATTTCTTATAAAAAAATATGATAGTGGATGTCGGTTTTTGGCCGATTTCTACTTTTGCGCTTTGTCAGTTATTTTTCAAAATATGAATTTTGTCCAATTAATTCTCTTGGCGACAAGCCATATTGTTTTTTGAAAGCAAATGAAAAATGGGAAAGATTTTCGAATCCGATTTCATGATAAAAATCAACAGGGTTTTTATTTTTCTCAGTCAATTCATAATGTGCCATTTCCAGGCGCTTTTTGGTAAGCCATCGCTGTGGTGTCATATGGAATGCTTCAATAAAATCCCGTTTGAAAGTGGTCAGACTACGACCAGTCAGGTATCCAAATTTTTCCAACGACATATTGAACATGAAGTTTTTTTCCATAAAAGTTTTCAGGTCAATTTTTCCTGGTTCTTCAAAATTGTTCAGAACTGCATCGATTTTCGGGTCAATGGTTCGCAAAATATTGATTGCCTCATTGATTTTTAACGAGGCAATATTTTCAGGGAAATCATTTTGTATTTCGAAATAAGGAATTAGCGAATTTAGACAGCTTTCCAGTAAAGGATGTGGGTGAAAATGAATGATTTTTTCGGTTTCAATTTCCGGCTTGACAGATTGATTGTCAAAAAAATCTCTTAATCTCTTTGTCGAAAGGTGCATCGCAACTGCTTTGTGTGGCAATTCATCTTTGGGATAATTGATGATGGTTGCCAATTGGTTTCTCGGAATCAAAAAAGTACTGCCTGCACCGAAAACAAAACTTTCATCTGCCTGAATAATTTTGGTTTCACCTGAAATCAACCAGACCAGTAAATGATCTTGAAATGCTGCTTCCGTTTTGAACAACTTTCCTTCGTAACAGGAAAGTTTAAGTTCCGGATTGATATAATTGACTTGATAATCCATGTCTTACAAATGTACAAATATCAACTCAGTTCAAATGAAATGCCTGTCATTTCTTCACTCAAATTCCATAAGCGTTTTGCATTTTTTTCATCCATTGAATAAGCTTTAATTCCGCCTATAATCGATACATCTGAATTAAGATTTGCTATTTCAACGTTTTCACAATAAACACCTCCTACATCATTAAGCAATGGACTTGTGGCGCACCAAACCGTAGTTGCTGCTCCTTGGGGAATGGTTTTCAGGGAAGCGGCAACTTCCGGTAAAATGTTTCCTTCTGCATCGCTATAACCCAATTTTTGAAACAAATCTGCAGGTGCATCTCTTGATAATTCCGTTTCTCCTACAGCTCCGGGGCATAAAGCATAGCTTCTCACATTGTACTTTTTTGCACGATTGTCAAGCTCGAGCGAAAAAAGATTGACAGCGGTTTTAGATTGTCCATAGCCCAGTAATGTTTCATATTCACGATGGATAAAATTCGGATCTTCAAAATTGAAATCAGAAAACTGATGTCCGCCGGAAGAAACATTTACAACCCTTGCGCCGTTAGCTTTTTTCAATGCAGACCACAATCTTGCTGTGAGTTGAAAATGTGCTAAATAATTGATTGCCAATTGCGATTCGAAACCACGATAATCTCTGCGTAACGGAACCCACATGATGCCCGCATTGTTGATGAGCAAATGAAGCGGACGTCCTGAAACTAGAAATTTTTCGGCAAAAGCATCAACAGAATCAGGATTGGCTAAATCCAGCTCTTCCAATTCCACATGAGCAATTCCGGCAAGATTTCTTTTTGCTTTTTCGAGGTTGCGAGCCGGAACGATTACGGTTGCTCCTGCTTTGGATAAAGTTTTAACTGTTTCCAAGCCAATTCCCGTATTTCCTCCGGTAACGATAGCGATTTTTCCTTCGAGATTAATACCCTTAATAACTTCATCTGTTGTTGATTTTGCATTAAACCCAGAATTAATGGGCTTTTGCAAATGACCTTGATCATTGTATTGTTTCATCTTTTTTAATTTTAATTGTTTGTTGAAACAAAATTAAGAGGTTATAGAATGAAGAACTTTGTTGAAACGTCCTAATTTACTTTGTTGAGAAATCCATAAAAATGAGAGGTTATCTTTTTAATAAGTCAGCCTTAGTTCTGTCTTTTATTTCGTTTCCGTTTCTTCCCATTAGCAAAATTCTGTTCCTCGAATCTATGTCTTTTGCTTCGGGCAATAACCGCCAAATGCTTCAGTCAAACCCTCTTCGTGTTTTTCATCTGCCGGATGGGAAAGATATGATACTGTTGAATGAAATAATTAATGTCGCTGTTTGACATTTAATAGCTAAGGATTTTTTTGACTACATCAACAGTCGTTTTGGATAAATCCAACATCTAACGTTATCCCATATTTGTATCAACAAAATAAATAAAAAATGGAAAACAATATTAAAAATTGGACAGCTGCAAATATTCCTCAAAGAAAAGACGGTTTAGCTGTAATCACAGGTAGTACGGAAGGTATTGGTTACGAAGATGCTTTGGCATTATCTTCTGCAGGTTGGAGGGTGATTGTAATGGGACGAAACGCTCAAAAAGGAGCTGATACAATTGCTAAAATCCAACAAATTAATCCGAAGGGAAAAGTGAGTTTTGAAAAAATAGACCTTGCCAACTTATCTTCCATCAAATCCTTTGCTTCGAGAATGATTGAAAGAGGCGAAGCCATTGACTTATTGATAAACAATGCTGGCGTAATGACACCACCAAATAGGCTGGAAACTGCCGATGGTTTTGAGTTACAATTCGGAACCAATCATATTGGTCATTTTGCATTGACAGCCCAATTGCTTCCATTGCTTCATAAAGCACAAGATGCTCGTGTGGTTACGGTTTCAAGCATAGCCAATCGTGATGGCCAAATTAATTTTGATGACCTACAGTCAACAGCTTCGTATGTTCCGGGGAAAGCATACAGTCAGGCAAAAATTGCGAACTTAATGTTTGCTTTAGAACTTCAGCGACAAAGTGAAAAGCACGGTTGGGGCATTACAAGTATTGCTTCTCATCCGGGTGTTTCCCGAACCAATCTATTGCTAAATGGTGCCGGAAAATGGAGTACTCCGGGAATTATGCGAAGATTTTTTCCGTTTTTATTTCAGCCACAGTCACAAGGAGCATTACCCACTTTATTTGCAGCCACGTCGCCGGAGGCTCAAGGCGGATTATATTACGGACCTAACAAAATGAGTGAAATCCGTGGCTTTCCATCTATCGCAAAAATCCCTGAACAAGCAAATGATTTAGAAGTTGCTCAAAGATTATGGGAAGTATCGCAAAAGTTAGCAAAGGTTGAGTTTTAGTATTTCAATGAAATTTAAAAGAATTCAATAAATTAGTAACGTAAGTTTTTAAAAACAAAACGATGGTAAAAAGTATAATTTCTTTGATGTTGTTACTAATGTCGGTTTTTCTGGCATTCAAACACGGTTGGGACACATTTAATTACAAAAAACATCCCGAAGCAATGAAAATGATGAGTGAATTAGGCATTACAGAAACAATGATACCCATTTTCGGTGGGGTTACATTATTAATTGGTGTATTGTTGCTTATCCCCAAAACATTTTTCTTGGGCAATGTGCTCAATGCTATTTCTATATTAATAATTATGGCGTTGGCAATGAGGATTGGAAATTTTAAAATGGTATTGATGGAAATTCCGTTTTTAGTGATGCCTTTGGTGTTGATTTGGTTGAAATATCCGTTTTTAAAAAATTAATCAAATCTGTCTTATGGAAAAGCCAATCCGAATAAAAACCATTTCTGAGTTGCACAAATTAATGGGTTTGCCTAAACCGCATCATCCATTGATTGAACTCATTGATCTATCTAAACAAAAAAAGGATACGGGAATTTTTGCTGTACTATTTGATTTGTACGTGATTACTTTAAAAAGAGGTTGTGACAAATTGTTTTACGGACAGCAACAATATGATTTTGATGAGGGCGTAATGGCATTTTTATCGCCTGGACAAATTTTACGCGGAGAAAGTGATAACATTCCGGAAAATATAGACGGCTGGATGTTGTTTATCCATCCCGATTTTTTATGGAATACTTCTTTGGCTAAAAAAATAAAACAATACGATTTTTTTGGCTACACCATCAATGAGGCCTTGTTTTTATCGGATAAGGAAGAAACAATGATAAATGGGATTGTTGAAAACATCAAAAACGAATATCAAACAAACATAGACCAATTTAGCCAAGACATCATCATTTCACATCTAGAAACATTATTGAATTATTCGGAACGGTTTTACCAGCGACAATTCATTACCCGTAAAAAAACGAACCATCAAATCCTCGACCGGTTGGAAGTATTACTTTCAGATTATTTCAACAGTGATGATTTGGTTTCAAAGGGATTGCCAACTGTTCAATACATTTCGGATCACTTAAATGTGTCGCCAACCTATCTGCGTAGTTTACTCAAAACATTGACAGGCTTGAATACGCAACAGCACATTCACGAAAAACTGATTGAAAAAGCAAAGGAAAAATTATCAACAACGGATTTAACGGTAAGTGAAATTGCTTATGAATTAGGTTTTGAGCATATGCAATCATTCAGCAAATTGTTTAAAGAAAAGACCAATCAAACTCCGTTGGGGTTTAGGGCTGGTTTCAATTAGAAATATCAACCAATACTAATTAAAAACATTCCACGATTTTGTTATCAAAAACCTCAGTTGGGTTACAAACCACATTTTAGATAGACTGACCTTTGTTTTTCAAACATTTAAAATAAAAGAAATGAAAAAAGCATTAATTACGGGAGCGAACAAAGGCATTGGTTTGGAGGTAGCAAAACAATTGTTACAAAAAGGATACTATGTTTATCTGGGTAGCAGAGATTTAAAAAATGGTAGAGAAGCCGTCGAAAAATTAAAAAATGAAGGGCTCGAAAATGTTGAATTGTTAGAAATAGATGTTACTAGTCAGCAGTCGGTAAACAATGCCCGCATAGAATTGGGCAAGAAAACACAGGTACTGGATGTACTGATCAACAATGCCGGTATTAATGGAATAGAATTTAAAGATGGCAAACCAATAATGCACACTGCAAAAGAGACAGATGTAGATGTTTACAAGAAAGTCTATGAGGTAAATGTGTATGGCGTGATAAGAGTTACACAGGCTTTTTTAGATTTATTGCGAAATTCATCAGCACCCAGAATTGTCAATGTAAGTTCAAGCCAGGGCTCGCTCACTTTACACAGCGATCCAAATTTTATTCATTACAACTTTAAAGGTTCGGTATATCAATCTTCAAAATCAGCCCTAAATATGTACACCGTTGTTTTAGCGTATGAGCTGAAGGACTTGCCCTTTAAAATAAATGCTGTTAGCCCAGGTTCTACAAAGACAGATTTTAACCATAATTTGGGGCAAGGTTCTGTTGTAGATGCCGGCAAACGAATTGTAAAATATGCCATCATTGGCGAAGACGGGCCGACAGGTAAATTTTTCTCGGAAGATATGAATACGGTTACCGGCGAAATTCCGTGGTAGAAAATCACTAAATTTATGAGATGAAAAAGGACAAATATATTCCTTACCATTACAATTCACTTACAGAATTGCATCGGATGCTTGGGTTACCTAAACCCTTGCACCCGTTGATTAGTTTTTTTGATAATACCAATAAAAAGATAGATTACAGCAACATCGCAGACCTGCGGACTTCAGCATTTTACAAGATCTCTTATAAGTCAAATCTTATAGGGCAGTTAAAATACGGGCAACATTATTATGACTTTGATGAAGGCGGATTGTTTTTTGTATCGCCCAATCAGGTTACTGCAAATAGCGACAACAACGGCGACCAATCTGGTTATACTTTATTAATTCATCCCGATTTTTTATTATCCTATCCTTTGGCAAATAAGATAAAGCAATATGGCTTTTTCGGCTATTCTGCCGATGAAGCATTGCATCTTTCAGATAAAGAAAAAGACACCATTATTTCTATTTTCAAAAATATTGATGAAGAATTGCAAAGCAGAATTGATGATTTTAGTCAAGATGTAATGATCTCACAAATAGAAACTTTACTCAATTACAGCAATCGATTTTACAAGAGACAATTTATAACCCGAAAACAAGTAAATAACGACCTTTTACAAAAAATGGAGAAAATTTTGGATGAACTATTTAAAGATAAAAATCTGGCAATCCAAGGTATTCCTACAGTCCAGTATCTTTCCGAAAGCCTCCGTCTTTCGCCAAGCTATTTGAGTGATATGTTACGTTCTTTAACAGGGCAAAATGCACAGCAACACATTCAAAACAAGATTATTGAAAAAGCAAAAGAAAAATTATCTACTTCTGATTTATCCATTTCAGAAATAGCTTATGAATTAGGTTTTGAATATTCGCAATCTTTCAGTCGCTTATTTAAAGCCAAAACCAGTCAAAGCCCGCTGGAGTTTAGGGCAAATTTCAATTAGAAATATCATCTACTTTTAATAACTAAAAACCATCCGATATTTTGTTATAAAACCAACCTGAGTCACTTTTTACCAAATGGTAATTCTTTAATTAAAATCGCTTCCTAACTTTACAACAATGGATAAATTAATTGAATATATACTGCATTTTGGCAATTTGAACCAACAGCAAATTGACTTTATCAAAAGCAAGGCAACGGAATTGGAACTGAAAAAAGATGATTATTTTTCCGAAGCAGGAAAAATTCCAAAATACATTGGTTTTGTTTTGGAAGGCGTTTTTCGTTTTTGCTATTACAATAATAAGGGCGAAGAAATAACCTATTATTTTATTAGCGAAAACAGCTTTGTTTCTGACCAACAAAAATTTGATGCACAGGCAGCAGCGACTGATTACATCCAAGCTGTGACCGATTGTAAAATGCTGGTGTTTTCTAAAAAAGATTGGGACGAAATTTTAAATACAATTCTGGATTGGGATAAGATTTCTGCTAAAATAACACACAAATGTTTAACCGAAGCTATGGACAGAAGAAGTCCGTTGGTTTCGGAAGATGGAACTACCCGTTACTTGTCATTCCTCGAAAAATATCCAATGCTGATTAATCGTATTCCGCTTTCATTGGTCGCTTCGTACTTGGGCGTTACCCAACAGTCGTTGAGCAGAATTAGAAAAAACATCCGCTAATAATCTCTTTTTACCAAATGGTAAATGTTTTCATTTTTAAAGATCGGAAATTTGTATCATTAATTTAAAACAAAATATAATGAGCAAAAAAATAGTATTAATTACAGGAACAAATAGCGGATTTGGATGGCTTACCGCAAAAAGTGTTGCAGCCTTGGGACACCAGGTTTACGCAACAATGAGAGATACAAACGGTAAAAATTCAGATAAAGCAAAAGCTCTATCAGAGGTAGAAAACATCACAGTTTTGGATGTTGCACTTACTGACGAAAATAGTGTGCAGAACGCCATAGATACCATCATCGCAAAAGAAGGAGCAATAGATGTTTTGGTAAACAATGCGGGATTTAGCAGAAACGGTGTTGCCGAAAGTTTTACAACTGCCGATGTGCAGGAAATATTTGATATCAATGTCATTGCGCCCTGGCGACTGATGAAATTGGTGTTGCCATTTATGCGTAAACAATCCGAAGGTCTGATCATCAACATCACCAGCGGATTTGGTACCGTTTCATTTCCTTTTGCCACAATGTACAGTGCTTCGAAATTTGGTTTGGAAGGTATCAGCGAAGGTTTGCATTACGAAGTAAGACCATTGGGTATTGACGTTGCCATCCTGCAGCCAGGTGCTTTTCCGACAGAGATGTCACAAAAATTCAACCCTGGTTCTGATGCTTCGGTTAACGATGCTTATCAAGCTATAGCAGATTATCCTAATAAAATGGGTGCTGCTATTGGTAAGGCATTCGAAACTTTAAATCCTAATCCACAAGATGTTGCAGACGCTGTGGTCAATTTAATCAGCTTACCCAAAGGTCAGCGCCCGATAAGAACCAATGTTGACCCTTTCACAGGACAATACATCAAAGCTGCAAATGATGCCGTACAAGCTGAATATGATAAAACGTTAACGGCTTTTGGAATGGGAGATTTGTTGAAGTAAAATATTGAAGTCGCAAAATTTCCTTTGTATTTAAATTTAAAACCTTCTTTCAATAGAGGGTTTTATTTTTTTGGTGATCGGACAAGTAATTTTTTATGTAATTATTGAATTTAAAATGTAATAATATCATAAACGAAATAGTAGAAACATCAAAACCTTATTTTATGATGATATTTTCCGAGTTCCTTCAGTAGAGAATCCATAATGTGTAAGCTTTCTATGAACTGTGGTTCTGTCCAGAAATCTGTGGGCTGCATTTTTCTTTAAATCTAATATTTGATTCTATCAAACAGCCAATCATTAAAAATCTTAAACTAGTTCAAGGCTATTTCTTCTATTTGTTTATTGACAATTTTTGTGTGATAAGTTCAATTTTGTAATAAGATTCTAACGATACAAATCAACGTAAACGAAATAATTTTAAAACTAGAAATAATGAATCATAACAAGAACAAAGTAAAAGAGAAAATTTTGAATTTCGAATCAGCCCTTAATTTGGGAAATATTGAAGATGTTTTGTCATTTTATTCCGATGAAGCCATCTTTATGCCTGACGGAAACAAAACATTAAAGAAAAGTCAGATTGGAAAATCAGGAGCAGAATTTCTTATTGAGAGCAATTTTAAGATCCAGTTTGAAAATGTGAAAATTGCCATTGATGAAAACTATGCATTTGTAGATGCGATTGCACAAACATCACAGAATGATAAAGAAATCTCATCGAAATTGGAAAGAACAAGCAGAGATTTTTTTGTATTACGAAAAGAAGAAGGCGATTGGAAAATTTTCAGGTACATTTTCAATAATAATGTAATAACCTCGAAATTGTAATATCTTAAAACGATGAAAGCAGCTGTTTTATACCGTGCCGGCGAACCAGAGAATTTGCGTCTGGAAGAAAGAGAAATTTCGTCTCCGAAAGAAAATCAGATTTTGATTAAAATCAAAGCTTTTGGATTGAACCGTTCAGAAATAATGACGAGAAAAGGCTATTCCGAAAGTGTTCAGTTTCCGAGGATTTTAGGAATTGAGTGCGTAGGCGAAATTGTTGAAGACCCTTCAAATGAATTCCAAAAAGGTCAAAAAGTGACTGCTTTTATGGGCGGAATGGGGCGTGACTTTGATGGCAGTTATGCAGAGTATGCAGTTTTACCTAAATCAATTATCAGTTCTTTTGAAAGTGATTTATCTTGGGGAATTCTTGGTGCTCTGCCGGAAATGTTCCAGACGGTTTACGGTTCATTACATTCAGCGCTTATGATTAAAAAAGGTGAAACCATTCTTATCCGTGGTGGAACTTCTTCCATTGGTCTTTTAGCGGCAGAACTGGCAAAATCTGAAGGTCTGAAAGTCATTAGTACAACCAGAGACATCACCAAAACAAATTTATTGATTGAAAATGGAGCCGATGAAGTATTGATTGACGATGGAAATCTTTCACAACAAATTTCGATTCAAAACTTAAAAATTGATAAGATTCTAGAGTTGGTGGGAGCATCCACTTTAAAAGATTCATTAGCATCGGTTGTTCGGGGTGGAATCGTTTGTATGACCGGAATGCTTTCTGAGCAATGGTCAATCAAAGATTTTGCGCCGATGGATTATATTCCGGCTGCAACTTTTGTCACCGTTTACGATAGCGGGCAGATGCGGGTGGAAGGAAAATATTTTCAGGATTTTATTGATGAAATCGAAAATGGGAATATTCATCCGAAAATAAAAAAGGTTTTCAGTCTGGAAAAAATTGCAGAAGCCCACACTTTTATGGAATCCAATTACGGCGGCGGCAAGATAGTTGTAGTTCTCTAAAAACCCAAAAAACAAGATTTATGAATTCACAGGTGGAAACAGAGTTTCAGACACAAAATGACTCCAAGGAAACTTTTCTGGCAGACGTTCTCGAAGGCTTGAAAAGCAGTCCGAAAAAATTACATTCAAAATATTTTTACGACGAGGCAGGTGACAGACTTTTTCAGCAGATTATGGATATGCCGGAATATTATCTCACCAATTGCGAGCTGGATATCTTCAAAAATAAAACTGAGATATTGGCAAAAAGCATCCTGATCGATAATGAACCTTTCGATTTGATAGAATTGGGAGCTGGCGATGCAATGAAGTCCAGTTTTCTGCTAGAACATCTGACCCAAAAAAATATCGATTTCACTTATATGCCGATTGACATTTCCGGCCATATCTTGGATGAATTGAGTGAAAAGTTCAGCAGAGATTTGCCCGGATTGGAAGTCATCACTTTGGAAGGCGACTATTTTAATATGCTCGACAAGGCAATGACCATCTCGCAAAGAAGAAAAGTGGTTCTTTTTTTAGGAGGAAATATTGGTAATATGGACTTAGAAGAATCTTATCATTTCTGCAGAGAACTCAGAAGAAAGCTCAATCGTGGCGATATTCTTCTGGTTGGTTTTGACCTTAAAAAAAATCCGCATACTATTCTCAATGCCTACAATGATGAAGCAGGAATCACTTCATCGTTTAACCTGAATCTTCTCATCAGAATGAACCGCGAACTGGAAGCCGATTTCGATGTTTTGAATTACCAACATTACCAAACCTACGACCCAATATCAGGCGCTTGCAAAAGTTATCTTGTAAGTCTTGCCGAGCAAAATGTACACATTGGAAACCAAGTTTTCCGGTTTGAAGAAAATGAATTGATTGATATGGAAATCTCACAAAAATTTTCTCTCGAAGATATCACCAAACTTGCACGGGATTCCAAATTTCACATCATTAATGAGATTGCCGACTCCAAAAGATGGTTTGTAGATTCTATTTGGCAAGTATTATAATTTCAAAATATATTACAATGAAAGAAAATTCCGTTCTTACAATATCAAATTCCATAAATGATTGGGCAGAGAAATATTTAGAAATCAGAAATCATTCCGTTAAAATCTGCGAACCTTTAGAAATCGAGGATTATGTGGTTCAGCCAACTGTCGATGTAAGTCCACCAAAATGGCATTTGGGTCACACGACTTGGTTTTTCGAGACTTTTATTTTGGAACCCAACTTTCCTGGTTATCAGGTTTTCGATGCTCAGTATAATTTCGTTTTCAACAGTTACTATGAAACGATTGGTGCAAGAGTAATCCGTACTGACAGAGGAAATCTGAGCCGTCCATCAGTTTCTGATATTTACAAATACCGAAAATATGTCGATGAGCAAATGGATAAATTTCTTCAAAGCGAATATTTAACAGAAGAAATCAAACCTTTACTCGAACTCGGACTCAATCACGAGCAGCAGCATCAGGAATTATTAATGACGGATATCAAATATATTTTAGGTCACAATCCACTTTTTCCGGCTTACAAAAATGAAGCTTTTTCAACGAAAGAACATTCTGAAAACATCGAAATGATTCACTTCAATGAAGGTGTTTATGAAATCGGTTTTCAGGGAGAAGGTTTTAGTTTTGATAATGAACTAGGAAGGCATAAAGTGTATCTCAATGATTTTAAAATTGCTGACCGTTTAGTTTCCAACCAAGAATATTTAGAATTTATGGAAGCAGGTGGCTATAATGATTTCAGACATTGGCACGCCGAGGGCTGGGATTGGGTGAAACAGAATGAAGCAAAATCTCCTTTATATTGGCATTTGATTGATGGTAAATGGATGAATTATACTTTGAATGGACTTCAGGAATTAGATTTAAATGATGCCATTTGTCACATCAATTTTTACGAAGCTTCAGCCTTCGCCTCCTGGAAGGGCATGCGTCTGCCGACCGAAGCGGAATGGGAAGTTGCTTCCAATCATTTCAAATGGGGAAGCCGCTGGGAATGGACCAACTCTGCCTATTTACCATATCCAGGATTTAAAAAAGAAGCCGGCGCAGTAGGAGAGTATAACGGAAAATTTATGGTCAATCAAATGGTTCTGCGGGGCGCATCTGTTGCAACGCCAATCGGACACAGCAGAAATACATATCGTAACTTCTTCCAGACTAGCTTGAAATGGCAGTTCACAGGAATAAGACTTGCTCAATAATTGCCCATGATTACAGTAGAATCGGTTTCAAAAAGTTTCAGCGGAAAACCAGCAGTGGACAATATTTCTTTTCAAGCCAATGATAAGGAAATATTGGTGCTTCTGGGAACGAGTGGTTGTGGAAAAACGACCACTTTAAAAATGATTAACCGTCTCATAAAAGCCGATTCCGGAAATATTTTGATTGATGGAAAAAATATCCGTAACCAAAAAGTGGAAGAACTCAGAATGGGAATCGGTTTTGTGATGCAAAATTCCGGTTTGTTTCCGCATTATACGATTAAACAAAACATAGCTGTTGTTCCGGAATTATTAAAATGGAACAAGCAAAAGATTCAAAAGAGAACCGAAGAACTCCTGCACAAACTTCATCTTCCTGAAGATGTTCTTTTCCGTTATCCTAACGAATTAAGCGGTGGCCAACAGCAGAGAGTGGGTATTGCCCGGGCTTTGATCGCCAATTCACCGATTCTTTTGATGGACGAACCTTTCGGAGCATTGGATAATATTACAAAGGCCGATATTCATTCGGAATTCAAATCGCTGGAAGAGCTTAAAAGTAAAACCATTATTCTTGTCACACACGATGTTCAGGAAGCGTTTGAACTGGGACACAGAATTTGTTTGATGGATAAAGGAAAAATTATTCAGACCGGAACTCCAAAGGAAATGTTGTATCGACCAGAAAATGATTTTGTGAAAGATTTCTTTGCCGAAAACAGACTGTTATTGGAATACAAGGTCGCAAGCTTAAATGATGTCAAATCTTTCATCAATTCAGAAAATTTTATCGATGAATTTCAATTTACAGAAGAGACAAGCATTTGGAATGCCTTACAAAAATTAAGCTCTGACCATAAAAACACAGATGCGTACGAAGTATTGATTAAAGCTTTCAACGATTACCGAAAATTACAAATCCTATGACGCAACAAAGTCTTTGGCAGTTCATTATCGAACAGCACGAAAAATTACTGACCCAAGTTGTGCAACATTTGGGATTGACATTTTTGTCATTAGCTTTAGCGATTGTTGTAGGATTACCATTAGGAATTTTAATTGCCCGAAAAAGAAAATTATCAAATCCTGTTCTTGGTTTTGCCGGAATTTTACAGACCATTCCAAGTATCGCTTTGTTAGGTTTTATGATTCCAGCATTTGGAATTGGTGCAACACCAGCCATTGTCGCTTTGTTGATTTACGCACTTTTACCGATTATCAGAAATACTTTTACCGGAATTACGGGTGTAAATCCGACAGTCATCGAAGCTGCCAAAGCTATGGGAATGAGCCGGAAACAGCTGCTCTTCAAAGTCGAACTTCCGCTGGCAATGCCCGTGATTATTGCAGGGATTCGCACCGCTGCCGTTATCAATGTTGGTGTGGCAACCTTGGCTTCTTTTGTAGCTGCTGGCGGTTTGGGTGAATTTATCTTCGGTGGAATTTCTTTAAACAATACCAATATGATTTTGGCAGGTGCCATTCCTGCAGCACTATTATCGATTTTACTCGACCAGACGATTGCTGTTTTGCAGAAATCTGGCTATCAGTTTTTAAAGAAATTAAAGTACATTATCCCAGCAATCTTAGTGGTATTTGGAATTGTTTATTTGATGAGTTCCGTTTCAGATAATAAGTTGAAAGCAGGATTTACTCCCGAATTTATGGGAAGACAGGACGGAGATTTAGGTTTGCGCTCGGTTTATGGTTTGAATGTCAATCCTAAAGTCGTGAATGATGCCGTGATGTACAAAGCTGCTTATGAAAATGAATTGGATTTAATCAGCGGATATTCCACAGACGGTAGAATCAAAGCGTTTGATTTGTACGTTTTGGAGGATGATAAGAAGATTTTTCCTCCGTATTTTGCAGCACCGATTATCAAGACGAAAACTTTAGAAAAATTTCCTGAACTTGAAGAAACTTTGAATTTACTTTCCGGAAAATTTAACGATTCAATAATGACAGATTTGAATTACCGTTCAGATTATCTCAATCAAACGCCTGAAAAAATTGCCAAGGATTTTTTAATGAAAAATAAACTGTACAGAGTTTCCAGAAACGGAAATTCCGGAACCGTTCGAATCGGTTCGAAGATTTTCGGGGAGCAGTACATCCTCACAGAAATGTATAAAATGCTAATTGAAGGCTATACCAATTATAAAGTGGAAACCAAAACCGGTTTGGGCGGAACGAAAATCTGTTTCGATGCTCTAATGAACGACGCCATCGATTTTTACCCTGAATACACAGGAACCGGACTTTTAGTTTTATTAAAACCATCAGCAAAATCCATCCAAAACGTTTCGAAAAGTGCCGATAAAACGTATCAATTTGTGGATTCTGAATTCAGGAAACAATATGGAATACAGTGGTTGGAACCGCTGGGGTTTAATAATTCTTATGCCTTAATGATGCGAAAAAAACAAGCCGATAAACTGAAGATAAAAAGTATTTCTGACCTCAAAAAATATTTGGATTCAAAGTAAAATTTAAATGGCGAACACATACAATTTTGATGAAATCGTCAACAGACTGGGAACCAATTCGGTAAAATAGGATTTGGCAAAAGATGAGGTTTTTACCAATGTATGTTGCAGGTATGGACTTCAAAACAACACTCGAAATTACTGAAGCGATTGTAAAAAAAGTTTCTAACGCCGATTTTGTTTTCGTAGGTCACCAACATATTCCTTTCATATTAATTGCTGAAAATTATAATTTGGAATAGGTTTCCTGTAGTTCGCTCTGTAAAACTTTCAATCTTGCAGGTTTCCGATCTCGTATGTGATTTTTGAGAATAGAGCAATTTTAAATAAATTAATAAAATATTGGTTGTTCGAAGTATTTGGTCAGGATCTCACAGGTCTGCGCTATTTTATGCAGGGTAATGCCAAAACATGTGTATTCCTTACGGAAACAATCAATCTGTAGGACATTATGTACAATCTGATGATGCAAAGATCTACTATGAAATCTACGGAAAGGGAAGTCCGATTGTTGTACTGCACGGCGGAATCGTAGGTTCACCTTTGGAAATGGGTCAGCTGATCGATAGTCTTTCTCAGAAACATCAGGTGATCTCTATCTCTACACGCGGACACGGAAGATCCGAAATGGGTAACAAAATTCCAAGCTATGTACAAAAAGCCAAAGATGAGAGTGCGGTTCTTGAAAAAGTGACCAAAGAAAAAGTGACGATTGTAGGCTTTAGTGATGGCGCTTACACGGGCTATTTTTTTTGCTGAGCAATATCCAAATAAAATTGAAAAACTCGTTGCGATCGGAGCAGGAGAGTGGAAGAAAAAGAAAGGTTTCCGTGAGTTTAAAATGGATTATAAAAGCTTTTCTGCAATGGATAAGATCTTTTGGAAACAGCAAATGGCCATACGACCAGAACCGAAAAGGATCGACGAATGGTTCAGCACTCTAAGCAATTATTACAACAACCTGAATATCGATAAAACCACTCTAGGCGAAATGTCCTGTATTTGTGCTGGCCGGTGAAAGAGATCAGAATGCACCGTTGGATACCGTGATTGCTGCATACAAAATGATTCCGAATGCACAACGGGTTTATTTATAAAGTATAATTCTTTGTTTTAATCCGTTCGGACTTATGAACCATTCAAGTATATTAACACCTAGAATAATTGCAGAATTTCACTGATCACTCTGTAATTTTGTTGTGATAAAAATTAGATTAATTTTTTTACAGGATGTAAAGAATTGCAAATACCTAAATTTCTTATGATTAAAATTTAATTACTATTTGAAAAACAAAGTCTCGCTATTAAATAACTGACTGTAGACTCTGCACCTTGATTCAAATTAACGCTTTTCTTTTCCAGTCCTGTTCCCGGATTATAAATGATTCGATTCAAATGATTTTTTACCAGAAACCAGTTAATGGCATCCTGCATCATTACGGAATAAGATTCATCCCGAAACATTCCTGAAATTTTGACAACGTTAAAATGGTATAAGCAACATCAATCGTTTGTTCACCGTCGTTTGAGTATAATTTTATTTCGTGTTTCTGAAGCCATCCTTTGTTAGAGATTACTTTTATAGCATTATTACGAATATCTTTGACAAAAGAAACTGAAAAGATTCCAGCGCAATTTTTTTATAACTATTTTTACCGGAAGCCATCCATGCGCATAACATGGCTTCCGGTAAAACGCTGTTTCCATAGGTGAGATAACTTTCAAACCAATGCCAGTTTTCTTTTGCCTCATGAAGATACATTCTTTCCAAACGACCAGCTAACAGATCAAGTAATGTTATATAATTGTCAGAATTTTGATAGTGCAAACCTTTTATAATGAAGGCCATTGATCTTTTTGAATTGATCTCGTGTACAAAAGGAAGATTTTTCTGAATAATTATTTCCGCTTTTCCAACAAAATGTTTGTTAAGAATATCTCTTTTTGAAATCAAATATCCTAAAGCCCAAAGTGCTCTTCCATTGGAATCTTCTAAGCTGGTCTCATAATTCTGTTGCGTAAACTCTTTTTCTTCGTTTACATAATTTAGAAAACTACCATCAGTCTGCTGGCAATATTCTATAACATCAAGATAGATCTCAATCAATTTTAGGTCTTTTTCATCTCGGGTTTGTTCATAATGTTGACAGATGGCAATTAAAGCACGGGCATAGTCATCCAAGTTATATCAGGATTAAATATCAGGTTTATTGATTTTAGAAAACTGCCCAATTTCTGCCAGTTTTTTAAATCTTTAGAAATTGCGAGAGCTCCCAATGCATTGATGCCATCATAGGCTATGTAGGTAAGGTAGAAAATATCCTCAATTTTAACGATTCTAGGATCTTCAATACCATGCTTCTCATATTCAAATTCAGTTTGTAATATCGGATATTCATATCTTTCCTGAACCTCTAAAGGATTTAAAAGTGAGCAATACCCAATTGTTGAAATGTTTCTCTTGGCTACTGCTCTATAAAAAAGATATGTTTTCCCATGATCTTTGATTACTGCAGGATTTAGTACACCATCACATTCAAAGTCTAATTCTGTTTTTTTTTTAAGAAGAATTCCCTTTTTTTTACAGCTATCATTGTTGATCCTTTAGTTTATTTTGATCTCGTTTTTCTTTACATTTTGTTAGTTTATCAACACGTTTTTCTTTTGTTGTTTTTAGAAGCAACTGTTTTATCCGTAGATTTTTTATTATCTTTTTCTTTTGACATTTTGTATTGATTTTGGTTTAAAGTAAAGTTGGTCTATTGTAAACGAAAAACGTTGCAAGAGTCTTTGTAGTTTTTGCACATATCACACATAATTAGAATTTTATGCTTTTGGGAATCAAATGATAGATTAACCTTTTTCTTTATTTGTAATCGTTCTTAAATAAACATTTCATAATTTTGATATGTGAAAAAGTGGGTTTCCATATTATTGCTCTCTCTCTATTTAGTTTCAACAACTGAGCTCAATCAGATTTTGAAGCTCCCAATTCTTGTTGAGCACTATTGTGAACACAAAAAGCTAAATCCAGATATGTCTTTCAGTGGATTTCTCAAAATGCACTATGATCATCCTGCGAAAGACGCAGATTATAAGACCGATAGAAAACTTCCTTTTATCATACACTCTACTTTATCGCTTGTGTTTACGATCAATACGGCGTTCAGTTTTGAGTTTTCCGGCAAAGAATACAAGTATTACAAAGTTCACAACATACCTTCTTTTGACGAAGATTTTTACATCAAAGGTTACCTGCATTCTATTTGGCAACCACCGAAGTTCGCTTAATTCATTTCTTGAGATTTAATTCTAAATCTCAAATTTCTACAAATTATAAAATTTATATCTGAATGTTTAGAAGCATTCAGGCTTAACTGGTTCTACTGTTAAATTCTTTTTAAACAAATGAAAACAATATTTGCTGTCACAATGTTGGCACTATTCTCGGTTTTTGCTAACGCACAGACACGTTTCGAACAAGCGAAAAAAAACGCTTCCGAGCAAAACGAATTGATACTTCTCAATTTTTCCGGTTCAGATTGGTGCATTCCGTGTATCAAACTGCACAAAAATATTATTGAAACTGATGCTTTCAGGAAGCTTTCAACCGACCATATTTTAGAATATGTGAATGCAGATTTCCCAAGAAGCAAGAAAAATCAACCTTCTGCAGAAATCAAAAAAGAGAATGTAGTTTTGGCAGACCTCTATAATCCAAAAGGTTTATTTCCGTATACAATTTTATTAGATTCTGAAGGAAAAATTCTGAAAACATGGGAAGGTTTGCCATCGCAGGACGCACTTGCTTTCAGCAATGAGATCCGAAGTTTCTATCAGAAAAAATAATTAAAAATGCAGAAAGAGTTTCGCAAATCCCAAAAATTGATGGGAAATATGTTTGAGATCACAGTCGTTGATGAGAGTGAAACAGTTGCTTTAAAACATATAGAAGCGGCTGTTTCGGAAATCGTCAGGATTGAAAAATTGCTCACGACTTACAGCGATGACAGTCAGACCAATCTCATCAACAAAAATGCAGGAATAAAATCTGTAAAAGTAGATGCAGAGGTTTTTCAGTTGATCGAAAGAAGTCTGCGAATCAGTGATATAACTGATGGCTATTTTGATATTTCTTACGGCGGAATCGATAAAACCTTTTGGAACTTCGACCGTGAAATGGTGCAGCTTCCCGATCCTGAATTGGTAAAAGAACATCTGAAACTTGTCAATTATAAAAACATTCTTTTGAACGCAGAAAGTCAAACGGTTTTTTTGAAAGAAAAAGGAATGCGAATAGGTTTTGGAGGCATTGGTAAAGGTTACGCTGCCGAAATGGCTAAAAGAATTCTTCAACAAAGAGGTGTTTCTTCTGCAGTTGTAAATGCTTCCGGAGATCTTACAACTTGGGGATCACAGGCAGACGGAAAACCGTGGACGATAGGGATTGCAGATCCCGATAACGCTGTGCTTCCGTTTTCTTATATGAACATCACTAATACTTCCGTGGCAACTTCCGGCAATTACGAGAAATTTGTAGTGATAGACGGTAAAAAATATTCTCACACCATCAATCCCAAAACGGGAATGCCGGTTTCGGGGATTAAGAGTGTGACTATTATTTGTCCGAATGCCGAGATTGCTGATGCGATGGCAACGCCCGTCACAATTATGGGAGTTGATGCGGCAATTGGTCTTGTGAATCAGATCAATCATTTAGAATGCATCATCATCGATGATCAAAATAAGATTCATTCATCCAAAAACATCAATTTTAAATAAGATTATAGATTCTCTTTAAACACAAATAACAATACGTAGTGCAGTTAAAGATTCCAATTAATCTTTAAAATAAAAATTCAAAATTAGAATCATCGATTGTGCTTGTGACTTTTTAATAATCAAACAACAATTCCAAATGAAAAATATTTCAATAAAAATAATAATGGGCATATCTGTCTTTTTTGCCCTTTCACTAACTCATTCTTGTACAACAGTAAAAGAATACGAAAAAAATAAACTCAATGATGCTGAAATGGTTTTGGGAAACCGAACAATTGAAAAAACAGAACTGAGTTTCCAATCTTATCGTGAAGGTTCTTCGGGAGCTAATGCCGGCAAAGTTGGCGGTGGGTGTGGATGCAATTAATTACTAATATTTAAAAAGAACTAAAATGAAAAAAGTAATTATAAGCATCATTGCGCTTTTCGGATTTTTCAACGCTCAAGCACAGGAAAATACCAGTACCGAACCATCAAAAAAACTGAGTCTGGATGAGATCAATCTCGTGTCAAGCTATTATAAACAAGACGGAAACAATGCTGCGGTAACTGGCGGTGTTGGGTCAGAAAAGCTCACAGATATTTCCAATTCCATAGATGTCGTTATGGTGAAATATGACAAAAAATTCAGAAAGAATAAGTTTACGTTTGATCTTGGGATAGACCATTACACGTCTGCATCGTCAGATATGATCGATCTGAAAGCCAATTCTTCAGCTTCAAGTGCAGACACCAGATTTTATCCTTCATTGGGCTGGAGCCGTGAAAACGAATCAAAAGGAAGCACGTTAATGGCTGGCGTTTCATATTCCGGAGAATACGATTATCAGTCGATGGGTGCAAATATTGGTTTTGCTCAAAAGACACCTAATAGAATGGGCGAGTTTACCGCAAGGTTTCAGACATTTATCGATCAGGTATCGATGATTGCACCAATAGAACTGAGGGAAGATTCTTCCGTACAAAGTACCGGGACAAGCGGAAGAAATACGTTTGCATTTTCGCTATCCTATTCACAGATCATTAATAAGAATTTTCAACTGGAATTAATGACTGATGCCGTTCAACAGACAGGTTATCTCAGTCTGCCTTTTCACAGGGTTTATTTTACCGATGGTTCTGTGCATCAGGAAGCTTTGCCGGACAAAAGATTTAAACTTCCGGTAGGGATTCGAGCTAATTATTTCTTTGGTGATAAAATAATTCTGCGAAGTTATTACCGCTATTACACCGACGATTGGGGACTGAAATCTCATACCATCAATATAGAAACGCCTGTGAAAATTTCGCCTTTCGTTTCTGTGAGTCCGTTTTACAGATACTATTCTCAAAATGGTGCGAAATATTTTCTGCCCAATCAGCAACATACCGCTTTTAATGATTTTTATACCAGCAACTACGATCTTTCAACCTTCAACAGTCATTTTTATGGAGCAGGAATCCGAATCAATCCAAAAAACGGATTATTCGGAATACAGCGACTCAATATGCTGGAAATCAGATATGGTCATTACACGAAATCCATCGGTATGAAGTCAGATATTATTTCATTAAATCTTAGATTTAAATAATGGTAAAATTGCTCACCATGTCATTCATCTTGTATTGCTCAATGCTTTTTTTTGGGCAGTACAAAGTGATGAAAGATTCTGTAATTATCACTGCAAAAGAATCGAAAAAATATAACGATGAGATGTATCATTTCAGTTATAAAAAACTGATAATTCCAACAGCTTTTATAGGTTTCGGTGTGATAAGTTTAAATTCCGATGCGCTAAAAAATCTTAACAGTACAACAAAATATGAGATCAACGAACATCAACCCAAGCAAATAAAGCTTGATAATTATACTCAGTATCTTCCTGCAGCAATGGTGTACGGATATAATATTGCAGGGTTAAAAGGTAAGCACAATTTCAAGGAACGGACCATTATCTACGGAACATCTCAACTTATTGTAGCTTCTGTTACTTTACCTTTGAAACATTTGGTGAAAGAAGAACGTCCGGATGGCTCAAACAATCTTTCATTTCCTTCAGGACATACGGCAACGGCTTTTTCATCGGCGCATTTTCTTTTCAGGGAATATAAAGATGAAAATATATGGCTTGCAATTTCGGGATATCCAATTGCAGCTTTTACGGGGATTTATAGAGCTTTTAACGATAAACATTGGGTAGGAGATATCATTGCAGGAGCAGGTTTCGGTATCTTAAGCACCGAGATTGCTTATTGGATATTTCCCATCGTCAATAAGATTTTTAAGAATAACGAATCTAAAGATGTAACTTTCATTTATCCAGTTATTCATTCTAAATCTGTCGGTTTGGGTTTGGTGTTAAATCTTTAAAATTATGCATTATCCAAATGAAGTTGGATATTATGTTTTTGCAACTAATGATAAAAAATATAATATCTTAAATGGAGCTTGCTTCGTGATTAATACAAAAGTGAATTAAAAATGGCATATATAGATATTGCAAAGGAAATCTTAAAAGATAATATTAAATCAGCAATTTATATTGATGATAATGCTCGTGAATTCGATAACAATGATGATGCATTGACTGGTGAAGAAGAAGAAGAAGAAGAAGAAGAAGAAGAAGAAGAAGAAGAAGAAGAAGAAGAAGAAGAAGAAGAAGAAGAAGAAGGGTTGTCCTTAGAATTATATGCCAAATTTAGAAAATCAGGTGTTTCTTTAGAGCCAATAAGATATGTTCGAGATAGTGAAGGTAATGAAGAATGTGTGAACTATTGTTTAGATAATAGAGATTTAATTTTACTAAATTGGCATTTAGAGGGTCAATCCGGAGAAAAACAAAGTTTAAAGATCTTAAATAAAATAATTAATAAACCTAATGTCCATTTCTGTGTAATTTATACAAGTGAAGATAGACTTGATGATGTATTTCGAACTATATTAACTAATTATTGTAATTTAAAACCTGAACTATTTGAGGAATACAAAGAATATACAGAGGGTATATTTGGTGAGGGATTTGATTTTGTTGATTTTCATAAAATCAGCCTTGGAAGAGATAAAAAAGATAATTGGTGCGTTTTTGAGCAAAGATGGCAATAAGGACAAGATAAATAAATTTAAAGAGGCAACTTCTATTACTGATAATCTATTTGCTATTTATAAAATATCTACCTGTAATTTAAGCACTGTTTATGAAGAGCTAAATCATCCTCTTCCTTGTCCAAATATTATTAATCAAGAAAAGTACTTATTGGAAATTAATAACACGATAATTACAATTTTTAACAAAAAAGAAAATGAGCCAGATCATTTATTAGAGAATTTTTTTGATCACATCATTAACGATACAGATAGTTATAATCAACTATTAGTAATAGATTTTTTTAATAGAATTTTTAGGGTTGGAATTATAAATAATGACAATAAAGTTAATTTTACTAAAGATGCTTTATTTCAACATCGAAATCGACTTAACGAAGAAGGTTTAGATAGTTTTTACGAAGAATTTATAAAGGAATATTGATTGAAAAAATGAATCTTTCATTAAGAGATTCACAATCATCCCTATTATCAGAGGACATCTATAAAGAATTACATAACCCTGCTATTGAAGTTAAGAGTTTAGATAGACAGAAAATGAAGGTGTGCGTAAAGCAAAACAAGTAAAATATATTACAACTATTCGTCAAAATTATGCTCAAAGAATAGCTAATCATGCTTTTTCTTATCCATTACGAGTAGGTGTTGATTTTGTCAAGCTGTAATTTTAGCCACCCTTTTGACACCCTCAAAATCAAAAACCTCTGAAAATCAAATGATTTCAGAGGTTTTTTGTACCCAGTACCAGAATCGAACTGGTACATCTTTCGATACTAGAGTTTGAGTCTAGCGCGTCTACCAATTCCGCCAACTGGGCTTGATGTTTGTTTTAAATTGGTGTGCAAATATAGGAACTTTTTTTAATGTTCAAAAACTTTTTATTAATTTTTCTTTAAAAATTTATCTCCAAACCATCGTAACCAAGGTGTATTCCGGCAGGAAGTAACTTATCTTCAACATCATGCAGGCCGAAATGGTGACTCAAATGTGTCAAAAATAATTTCTTAGGTTTTAGCTCTTCGTAGAGTTTTATCACATCCGGCAATATAAAATGGGCAGGATGCGGATCAAATTTACGAATGCAGTTTAAGATAAGAATATCTAAATTTTGCAATTTCTCTTTTTCAATGTCAGAAATAAAGCCGGCATCTGTGATGTATGCTAGGTTTTTAAATTTATACCCGAAAACTGAAATTTTGTAGTGAATAACTTCAATTGGGATAATTTCGCAATCTAAAATTTCAAATGGAGTGTTCTCAATCGTATGCAGATCGAATGCAGGAGCTCCCGGATATCTTTCATCGGCAAAAGCATACGGAAAACGATTTTTAACTTCATTTCCGACCCTCTCGCTGCAATAAAGCGGCATATTTTTTCCACTTTTAAAAATTAGCGGGCGCATATCGTCAAGACCAATCACATGATCATTATGCTCGTGGGTGAGAAGAGCGATGTCGATATGATTTTCTTTGTTAATCAGCATTTGCTGACGAAAATCGGGGCCACAATCGATGAGAATTTTTCTATTTTCATCGGTTGTCACCATTGCAGAAGCTCTAAAACGGTTGTCTTTCGGATTTTGAGATGTGCAAACCTCACACGTGCAACCAATAACGGGAACACCTTGCGAAGTTCCGGTTCCTAAAAATTTCAACTTCATTTTGTTTTGAGGTTGGTTTAATTTTGGTAAATTTACGAAAAATTTAATGTCCTAATGTATCAGAAACTAACTCCTAAACAAAAAGCATTAACAATTAATCTAGATCCTACTATTTATGGTACTTTCGCAGAAATTGGAGCAGGGCAGGAAACTGTACGACACTTTTTTAGAGCAGGAGGAGCTTCCGGTACTATTGCTAAGGCGATGTCAGCTTATGACAAAGATTTTAGTGATGCCATCTACGGAAAAGAAGCAAAAAACAGGTATGTAACTCAGAATAGACTTCGTAAGATGCTTCGTTATGAGGTTTCATTGATTGAAGAAAGAATTTCCAGAGAAAACAGCCCAAACAGAAAGTTTTTTTCTTACGCAAATACGGTAACGACCATCAATTTTGATAAAACGGTAAAAGGTCACGGTTGGGTAGGAATCCGTTTTCAGGTAAAAGAAAATGAAGATTATAATGAGGTTGTCATTCATGTAAAATTTAAAGAGAATGATGCTACTTTGCAGCAGGAAACTTTGGGCAATCTTGGTGTGAATCTTATTTTTGGTGCCTTTACGTATTTCGATAACCCTAGAAGGTTAATAGAGTCTCTTTATGATGATGTGGCTACAGACAATCTTGAGATTGATATGATTGATTTCAGCGGTCCAGCTTTCGCCTATGTTGACAATAGATTGATGTCTTTGCAGCTTGTGAAAAATAACATGACCGATGCAGTAATCTTTAATTCTCAGGGGAACAATATGCTTCCTGCAGATGTTTTGTATAAAAAGAATATTTTCGCAGTGAGAGGAAGTTTCAGACCGGTTACTAGAGTAAATATTGATATGCTCCGAAACGGAATGGATATGTTTCTGAAAGATGCCATCTGTACTCAGGAAGAAACTGAAGTTCTGATCGAAATTACCATCTCAAACCTGCGTGCAGACGGAGATATCGATGAAAGAGATTTCTTGGATAGGGTAGACGTACTTGGTAAATTGGGATATACCGTAATTATTTCAAACTTCTCAGAATACTACAGATTGATTGATTATTTCTCACATTATACGAATGGTGACATTGGTGTTGCGATGGGGGTGAATAATATGTTGATGGTATTCGATGAGAAATATTATAAAGATCTGTCTGGTGGAATTCTGGAAGCTTTTGGTAAGTTTTTCCGTAACGGAATGAGAGTATATCTTTATCCTTACAAAGATCCTGAAACTCACGAATTGCTTGATTCTGAAAACCTTAAAGTGGAAGAAAGTCTGAAAGAATTATATAAATATTTCAAATTAAATAATCGTATTGTAGATATTAAAAACTACGATCCGGAGTTTTTGGAAATTTATTCGAGAGAAATACTGAGAAAAATAGCCTGCAACGTAAGCGGTTGGGAAAATCAGGTGCCGGAAGGTGTTGCTGAAATGATAAAAGAAAGAGGAATGTTCGGTTACAAACAGGAGCTTTCTCTAAAACAATTTTCTTAAAACAAATTTAAAATGTCTGAATTAAAAAAAAGACTTTCGTCTATTCTTGAAAGTCCAAAGCATAATACTGAAGAGAAACTTGAGAAAGTTTGTCATCTTTTAGATCAGGAAATATCCTATTTCAACTGGACTGGTTTTTATTTTAAAAACGGCGATAAAGACGAGTTGAAGTTAGGTCCTTATGTGGGTGCAGAAACAGATCATATTATTATCCCTTACGGAAAAGGAATTTGCGGACAGGTTGCAGTTTCAAACGAAACGTTTATCGTTCCTGATGTTCATTTGCAGGATAATTATCTGAGCTGTTCGATTGATACAAAAGCAGAAATTGTAGTTCCTATCTTCAAAAATGGAGAAAATATCGGGCAGATTGACATCGATTCTCACACCATCGATCCTTTCACGAAAGAAGATTTAGAATTGCTGGAATGGCTTTGTAATGAAGTTTCAAAAATTTTGTAATCTTATTTAATTTAAAATATAAACTCCGACGAAAAATCGGAGTTTTTTTGTGATTGAAATTAGTTGACAATATACTTAAAATGGACAGGATTATCTTTTTACTACTCATAAACAAATAAAATGTTTTTATAGCAAATAATATTTTTCTTGTTTTAATGCATTCAAATGTAGAGATGTTTTTTCATTTCAATATGTTTTAAATAATTAACGTGCACGGATGTCCGCACACGCTAATTGTTTTTCATTTAACTGTAATGTGGTTTTTACAGTAAAAGTTTATTTGTCAATATTTACCTCTTGATTACTTTAACTGTTTTTACTGTGTTATTGTCTGCATTTACATTAATCACATAAACTCCTGATGGTAGAGAAGAAACATCAACTGTACCTTTTTTATCATTGATGATTTTAGTAAGAACTTGTTGTCCGCTAGCACTGTAAACTGTTACTGAAAGAATCTTTTGATCGAAAGAGATATTAAGAATATCACTTACAGGATTTGGGAAAACTTTAAGGTTATCTGTAGTTGCTGAAGTTTCTTCAACGGCTAAATTACTTGTAGGACATGCAAGCTGATTGAAGGTAAGTTTCTGAACACTGGTACCATCGCCCAATTGTCCATAATTATTACGTCCGGCAACCTTTAAAACACCATTGTCATTTAAAGATAGAGTATGCCATCCCCCTGTAGAAATTATCGTCATATTATTGCCGATAGTTGTCCAATTAGATGTATTGGTGGTCGTATTGTTACCAAATGGTCCTGTACTATTGTTCCCACTGGCAATCACATTTCCTGATGTTGTTATAGCTATTGTATTAAAACTACCTGTAAAAACTTTTTGAATTGCATCTGCTGCTAGCGAAGGAGTCCACCTGCTGCTTGTAGTTCCATCAGCTAATCCCCCAGATCCATTAAATCCCCAAGTAAAAAGAAGTCCATTTGTCTTTCTTCCTGCAACATGCGAATTTCCTACTGCCATGTCTGCCCAATCGGTAGCAGTTCCTATTTGTTTTGGTAAAATACGATTTGTTGATGTGCCGTCACCTAACTGCCCATGACCATTATAACCCCAAGCCCATAATGTACCATCTGTTTTTATTGCCACTGAAAAGAATGTACCTGCTCCTACACTTTTCCAATTGCTTGCTGTTCCTATTTGGGTGGGTATAAGTTTGTCTGTAGTTGTTCCATCTCCTAATTCTCCGCTTACATTCATTCCCCACGCCCATAGAGTTCCGTTTGATTTTATTCCTAATGTATGAGATTCTCCAACTGCAATATCTTCCCAGTTAGTGGCTGTTCCTATTTTTGTTGGAATCGTTTTATTAATAGTTGTTCCGTCTCCTAATTGTCCCATTATATTATGTCCCCATGCCCAAAGTGTTCCATCTGTTTTGATTGCAACACTGTATTTTTCACTTGCAAAAACTTTTTTCCAATTCGTTGCAGTTCCTATTTGAAGTGGGGTATTTTTTGCGACATTCGTTCCATCTCCCAATTGATTATCAATATTATTACCCCAAGCCCAAAGCGTACCATCTGTTTTTATTCCTAGTGAATGGTAAGAGCCCGCGCTTATAGCTTTCCAACAACCAGTATTGGCAGAAAGTGTTGTAAAAGACCCTCCCGACACCCAAATACTTTGACTGGATCCGCAGTTAGCTGAAACCCACCAATAATAAGTTGTATTAGGTAGTAAATTTGCTATATCTGCTGATGTTACTGCAGTATTTCCATTTGGATTTCCTATATTTTGGCTAGTGCTATAAGCATATACATATGCTGCAGTAGGTGCTGATGCTGAAGGAAGCCAGTTAAGAGTAGCTGTATTTGAAGTAATGTTGGAAGTATACAACTGGGTAGGAGGATTACAATTTACAGGGCAAACTATTGATGTTAAAGTCAGTTTATTTACAGTTGTACCATCACCCAATTGATACATCTCATTATTTCCGCAAACTTTCAAGAAGCCGTCTAAATCTAATGATAAAGTATGGAAGGCTCCCGCGGAAACCAATTGATGATTGCTGGCGTTTCCTACAGAAACCCAGTTCCTGTTCGTGGTTGTGTTATCTCCTAATTGACCGGAATTATTATACCCACAAGTAAACATATTTCCAGATATTGTTATTCCTACAGTATGATGTGCTCCTGCATCAATACTTTTAACTTGATCAAATACTGCAGTTGGTGTTAAACTGTTTGTATTGTTATTATTACCCAGCTGTCCTTCATTATTTCTTCCCCATGTATAAAGTACTCCATTTGATTTTCTTGCTACAGAATGAAAATATCCTGCTGCAACTTCCGCCCAATCTGTATCTGTACCAATCTGTGTTGGAGTATTTTTATTTGTAGTGGTACCATCACCCAATTGACCATTTTGGTTATTTCCCCAAGTCCAGAGGGTACCATTCGTTCGCAATGCCAACGAAAAACCATTTCCTGCTGCAATACTTTTCCACGTATTGATGGTTCCGATTTGAGCAGGTACGTTCCGGTTTATGGTTGTTCCGTCACCCAGCTGGCCTGTATTATTGTTACCCCAGCTCCAAAGTGTTCCATTTGTTTTTATGGCTAATGTATGTTCATTTCCAATTGTAATATCCAGCCAATCATTAGCTGTTCCTACCTGTACGGGATTATTTTTATTAATTGTAGTTCCGTCACCAAGCTGCCCTTGGCCGTTGTAGCCCCAAGCCCATAATGTTCCATTTGTTTTTATTGCGACTGAATACTGAGCGCCTGCAACTACTTTTTTCCAGTCTGTTGATGTACCTATCTGTTTAGGAGTTTGCCTCGTTGCCACGGTTCCGTCACCCAATTGACCATAAACATTATAACCCCAAGCCCAAAGTGTTCCATCTAATTTTATTCCCAATGAATGCGTTACACCTGCACTTACACTTTGCCAACATCCTGCAGGAGAAAGTGTTGTGAAAGATCCACCTGAAACCCAACTGCTTTGATTTGATCCGCAGTTAGACTTAACCCACCAATAGTAAGTAGTGTTTGGAGATAAATTGATTAAATCTGCCGAAGTAGCGACTGTATTACCATTTGGGCTTCCCATTGTCTGCGATGTACCATAGGCATATACATATCCTCCAGAAGGTGCCGTGGCTATTGGTGACCAGTTCAAAGTAGCTGTTGTAGAAGCCACATTCGAAGTATGCATTTGAGTAGGAGAGGCACAGAGACTGGAACTTGGTGCCATTTTTACCAAACCAAGCTGTAATGTTCCTAACCAAATAGTTCCTGAGCTTTGTGTTCTAACGGTGCTAAAATAATTGTCAGGTAAACCTGAATTGGTATTTGTCGTATTATAAGTTGTACAGTTTGTGAAATTTTGTACGCCGGCTCCGCTGAAGCCAATCCATACTTTGCTGTTATTGTCTACATCCAAAGCATTAAGCTGAGGTCCTGCCAGACAAGAACTGTTTGCATAGGTAAATGTGATATTTGTTCCACTTGTCGTTAAAGTTATTAAACTGTCAAAACCTTTCACATATACTGTATCGTTGGCAATTCTCAATATTTTTTGAGTGCCTTGCGCTACGAAATTGAAAGTACTGCCATTCAATTTATACAATACTCCGTTATTTGTAACCCAAACCCCATTACTGCTGTCCGTTGCTACAGAGTTCAGATTTGATATTGAATTATAGGTAGTCCACGTAGTCCCATTGAATTTTGTAAGTCCCGCACTGGTTACCACCCAAAGGTTATTTTGCCCATCAACCGCTATATCAATGATCTCATTACTTGGTAATCCTGAATTGGACGTTGTGTAATTGGTCCAGGTATTTCCATTATAAGAAATGATACCGTTGAATTGAGAAGCAATCCATTTTCTTCCCAATCCGTCAATTTCAATTTTTGTTATTGAATTAGATGCAATCCCGGAATTAGTGGTATTGTAGTTTGTAAAAGTTGTTCCGTTAAAAGTTGAAACGCCGTTATAAGTAGCAATCCACAGCAAACCGTTGGCGTCCGTTTTAATATCGGCGATATAGTTGCTGCCAATTCCTGAATTTGAAGTATTGTAAGTTGTGTAACTGTACGTTTGTGCAAACACAGAAATTGTAATGAGAGTTAAGAGTAAAAAGTAGAGTTTTTTCATGGTTTTTAATAAAATAATTCTCTTCATATTTAATTTTCAAGAGTTTTTCCTACTCGTATAGCTTTTCGGTTTCGCTTCGTTTGAATGGTTTCTGAACTCCATAAAAATATCGAAATGCATAAAACATTTCAAAATTAAATTAAGTTAAAAAAACTTAGATCAATGATAGACAATGATTTTGAAAGGTGTGTTTGATGATTAAATAATTCAATAAGTGCTATTGATTTATATTTCTAAAGAAATTTAAGAACTTAAAAATGTTTTAAGCTGTCGGAAACAATCAGTTTTGATAAATTAAAAGAATTATGTAAAGTTCTCTTCATGGTTTAATTTTTTTTCAATTAGTTTTTATTTTTTAGTAAAAACAACATAATAATAGATATGACCCAATGTTTTGAACTACAAAAATATGTTTTTTTTTCAATGTATAAAAAAAGCTTATAAAAATTTAATTGATAATGTAATAAGGATTGTATTTTATGTAAAATATCAATTTTATTAGCTGGAAAACAGATAATTAGATTATAAAACAAGCGACATCTGATTTTTTTTTGTTTCGAAGCATTCAGATATATAGTTATCTAAAATCATCAATAGGAAAGGGTTTAGCTCATTTAATAATTACAAAAATCATTCGGCTTTAGCCAAGACTTAATGATTAAATTCAGCAATTAATTCCTTAAAATAGTTCTCACACTTCGCAATATGCGTCCCATACCAGGAAAAAGCTTCGCCATCAACGATGATAATTTTCTTTTCGGGGTAAAATTGATTCAGTTCCTCAATATGTTTTTCTTTAAACGGAAAAGGCTCTGAAGAAAGCATAATTACATCAGCTTCTGCTAAATCTTTAATCTGAATTTCAGGATAGCGGGTTTGATTTTTAAATATATTTTCAAAACCTATTTCGGATAAAACATTGTGGATGAAAGTGTCTGAACCAATAGTCATATAAGGATTTTTCCAAATCAGATATGCGGCTTTTATTTTTGTATGAATTTTTGCGTCATTAAGAACTTCGTAAATTTTAAGATTAAAAATCTGTGCTCTTTCTTCTTTGTTAAAAAGTAAACCCAGATTTTTAACTAAGTAATAATTATCTTCAATCGTCTCCGTATTATAAACAATCACTTTGAAATCTTTCATTAAAGTTTCAACCTGTTCTTTTACGTTTTCTTCTTTGTTGGCTAAGATTAAATCGGGTTTTAAAGACTTTATTTTTTCAATATTCAAGTTTTTTGTACCGCCGATTATTTCTACATTTTTTACTTTGTCTTCCGGATGGATACAGAATTTCGTTCTGCCGATAATTTCGTTTTCGGTTAATCCCAAATCAAATAAAGCTTCAGTAATTGAAGGTACCAGAGAAATAACTTTCATGAGTAGATTTTAGACTTTGCCTAAAATTACAAAAGTTTTCCGGTTAAGAAAAGTCCGGCAATCGTAAAGTAAATAATTAAACCTGTTACGTCAACTAAAGTTGCCACGAATGGTGCGGAAGAAGTTGCCGGGTCAAGGTTGAATTTTTTAAGAATAAAAGGAACCATTGATCCCGATAAAGTTCCCCAAAGGACGATCATAGCCAAAGAAATTCCGGCACTTATACCAATAAAAAACCAATAATCACCGTAATCAAACCAGCCCATTTTGTGCCAGATCATAATCCTGAAAAACCCGATTACCCCAAGAAATGTTCCCAAAATAAGACCTGTAACCAATTCCTTTTTCATAACAATCCACCAGTCTTTGATGGTGATTTCTTGAAGTGCCATCGCACGGATAATCAAAGTTGCAGCCTGCGAACCCGAATTTCCGCCACTCGATATAATTAATGGAATAAAGAGAGCTAAAACTACCGCTTTTTCAATTTCGTTTTCATAATATCCCATCACGGAAGCAGTGATCAGCTGTAAGAAAAACAAAACAATCAGCCAAAGACCTCTTTTTTTGATCATCTCAAACCAATGCGTTTGGATATAAGGATCATCCAAAGCTTCAACACCCCCGAATTTCTGAATGTCTTCGGTATTTTGAGACTCAATTTGATCTAAAATGTCATCAATTGTCACAATTCCTACCAAAACTCCGGCATCCGTAATAATGGGAAGTGCGGTACGGTCATATTTTTCAAAGTAGGTTACGGCATCTTCTTTTGAAGTTGTTGTCTTGATGGCTACAAACTGATTGTCGGTAAGATCTGAAACCAAAGTATCATCTTCAACTAAGAGTAAACTACCCAATGCTAAATCATCAATCAAGCGGTTTCTCTCATCAACTACATATAAGTGATTGATGGTTTCCACCCTTTTACCGACCTTTTTGATCTGCTGAAGACATCTTTTAACCGTCCATTCTTTACGAATTTGGATGTAATAAGGTGTCATTAGACGGGCAATAGAATCAGAATCATACCCCAAAAGCTTCAGGGCAATTCTTCTTTCTTGAGGATTAAGGTGATTGATAGAATATTTAATCAATTCATCAGGAAAATCTTCAAAAAGTGCGGTTCTGTCATCGGGTGTCATCGCATTCAGAATCTCAGAAACCTCGTCACTACCAATACTTCGGATGGTTTCTTCCTGAAAATCAGGATCTAAATGGGAAAAAACATCGGCTTTGTATTCTTTCGGAACTTTCAGGAAAGCCAATAGCCGTTCGTCAGCATGGAGTTCGCTAAGTCTTTCGGCAATGTCGGCTGGGTTAAAGGTAAGTTCGTCTGTGTGATTCAAAACCTGAATTTTTTGGATATGCAAAAATAATTCAAAATTTCAACAAACAAGAATGATAACGTAAATTTAAGGATTTATTAAAGGTTAAAAACCGGCTTCAGAAGAGGGTTTCTGTTTTCTCAGTTCTTTCAGAATGCTTTTCATCGCACCATTGGTACCTATTTTAATAGAATTTTCTGTGGAACCCAAAAGACGCATGTTTTTACGGTAGGTGTCGTAATCTGATGATGCAATGAAGTTTCCCTCAGCGTCAAAAAGTTTCATGCTTACGACGACCTGATTAGAAAATACATATTTTCCTAAACCTACTTTGAAATATTTTACTTTGGGAACCACCACAAAATCGGCATCGTTGTTTTTGCTGTATTCTGATATCGTCTTAGAATCGATGCTGTCATAAGAAACCTGAACTTCAGATCTCAACATTTTGTTTTTTCTAAATCCGCTCACTTTATCTGAAACTGCACTGAAAAATGCATGATTCGTGGGTTCCTTAATCTCCTCAAGATCAGGTTCTACTTCAGGATTAAAGTATAAGATTTTCTTTATTTTGTCAACAGTATGAGCTTTCTGCGCTTTTACAGAAGAAATACTGGTGATAAACACAGTAGAAATAAGCGTAAAAAATAAGATTTTTTTCATGTCTTTGTCACTGCAAAAGTACTGTCTTTTAGTGGAATTGCATAATTTTATTAAGGAAAATTTAACATATTTTTCTATCTATTTTAATATATAGAATCGATTATGTTTTGCTGAGTAAGAAAATAGTCGTACTTTTGCACCCGTTACATAATAATCATTAAACAATATTGGAATGTACTTAACAACAGAAAAAAAAGCAGAAATTTTCGCAAAACATGGAAAATCTGCACAAGACACAGGAACAGCTGAAGGACAAGTTGCTCTTTTCACTTTTAGAATCAACCACTTATCTCAGCATTTGAAGGCTAACCGTCATGACTTTGCTACTGAGAGATCTTTGGTAAAATTAGTAGGTAAAAGAAAAAGTTTGTTAGATTACCTTAAAAACAAGGATATCACAAGATATAGAGCAATTATTGCTGAACTTGGATTAAGAAAATAATCTATTAGATTTCCAAAAATAAGAAGCAACTTCGCAAGAGGTTGCTTTTTTTATGCTTTGATTCTATTTTATTAAATACATCAAAACAAGGTAAAAATGGACAATTATTTCAATAAAATTGTTCAAATCACCATATAATGTATATCTGAAATTCGATAAATCATTATAATACATTATCTTTGCAAACGAAATTTAGACGAAATATCAATAACTAAAGCACTCAATACGGAGTGCAACACAAAACAATTTATGAGTATACCTCAAGCAATTACAGAGACGATCATTCTTGCAGACGGCAGAGAGATCACAATTGAAACAGGAAAATTAGCAAAACAGGCTGATGGTTCTGTGGTCGTAAAAATCGGCGGAACAATGCTTTTAGCAACTGTTGTAGCCAGCAAAGAAGCAAAGGATGGTGTAGATTTCTTACCATTGACAGTAGATTACAGAGAAAAATTCTACGCAGGTGGAAAAATTCCTGGAAACTTTTTTAGAAGAGAAGCTAGACCTTCAGATCAGGAAATCCTGACAATGCGTTTGGTAGACAGAGTTCTAAGACCACTATTCCCTGAAGATTTCCATGCGGAAGTTCAAGTGATGATTTCATTGATTTCTTATGACGGACAGTCAATTCCTGACGATTTAGCAGGTCTTGCAGCTTCGGCAGCAATTGCAATTACTGATATTCCTTTCAACGGACCGATGTCTGAGGTAAGAGTAGTAAGAATTGACGGGAAATTAGCGGTAAATCCTAATTATGAAGATCTTAAATTGGCTGACCTTGACATCATGGTGGGTGCAACTAAAGATTCTATCGTAATGGTGGAAGGTGAGATGAAAGAAATTTCTGAGGCAGAAATGCTTGAAGCAATCCAATTCGCTCACGTAGAAATTAAAAAACAAGTTGAAGCTCAGGAAAGACTAGCTGAAAAAGTAGGAAAGTCTTTACCAAAAAGAGAATACAGCCACGAAAATCACGACGAAGCAATTCGTGAGAAAGTGTGGAAAGAAACATACGATAAAGTATACGAAGTCGCAAAAATTCCTTCAGGAAAAGAGGAGAGAGGTGAGAAATTCAAAGCTGTTTTAGCTGAATTCTTAGCTCAATATGTTGAAAATGCTGAAGAGTTAGAAAGAGTAACTCCTTTCGCTAAAGTATATTTCCATGATGTGGAGAAAGAAGCGATGCGTCAGATGATTTTGAATGATAAAATCCGTCTTGATGGTCGTGATCCTCAAACGATTCGTCCGATCTGGAGCGAAATCGATTATTTACCGGGAGCTCACGGTTCTGCAATCTTCACAAGAGGTGAAACTCAATCTTTGACAGCTGTAACTTTAGGTTCAGTAAAAGATGCGAACATGGTAGACAGTGTAATGGTAAACTATGACGAAAGATTCTTCTTACATTATAACTTCCCGCCGTTCTCAACTGGTGAAGCTCGTCCTTTGAGAGGAACTTCAAGAAGAGAAGTTGGTCACGGAAACTTAGCTCAGAGAGCTTTGGCAAACATGATTCCGGAAGAAAATCCTTACACAATCCGTATCGTTTCTGATATTTTAGAATCAAACGGTTCATCTTCTATGGCGACTGTTTGTGCAGGAACTTTAGCATTGATGGATGCGGGTGTGCAAATCAAAAAGCCGGTTTCAGGGATTGCGATGGGATTGGTAACTGATGTGAAATCAGGTAAATTCACAGTACTTTCTGATATCTTGGGTGATGAAGATCACTTGGGAGATATGGACTTTAAAGTAACCGGAACTGCAGACGGAATCACCGCTTGCCAGATGGATATCAAAGTTCAGGGATTGTCTATGGAAATTATGGAAAAAGCGCTTCTACAGGCTAGAGACGGAAGATTGCATATTCTTGATAAATTAAATGAAACGATTTCTGCTCCAAGAGAAGACGTGAAGCCTCACGCTCCGAAAATGGTGATGTTGGAAATCTCTAAAGATTTCATCGGTGCGGTAATCGGACCTGGTGGAAAAATCATTCAGCAGATGCAGAAAGATACTGACACGGTTATCGCCATTGAAGAAGTTGGAGAAATCGGTAGAATCGAAATTTCTGGGGTTAGCAGAGAGAAAATCAACGAAGCGATTGCAAGAATCAACGAAATCACTTTTGTACCGACTGTAGGTGAAGTTTACCAAGGTAAAGTTGTTAAAGTGATGGATTTCGGAGCATTCGTAGCGATTGCAAAAGGTACTGAAGGTTTACTTCATATCTCTGAAATCGAATGGGCTCGTCTAGACAAAGTTCCTTACAAAGAAGGTGATGAGGTTGAGGTGAAATTTATGGGTTATGATGACCGTAAAAAAATGAAACTTTCAAGAAAAGTTTTGTTGCCAAGACCAGAAAGACCGGCACAAAAGCCAAGACCAGAAAGTCAAGTGAATCCTGAAGGTAAAGACCAGCCGGGTGAGCACAAGCCTTTGAATGAAGCTTAAGATTATTACGATCAATTATATGAAACCACCGAATTTTCGGTGGTTTTTTTGTGTGGGGATTGATTTTTTGTAGAGAAAAATTATTGTTTCGAGGATATAAATTATTGATTGCAATTGAGTGAACAGAATTATCAATGTTCTATAACTCTGGACTATGCCTTGAGGTAGTTTATTCTATTTTAAAGAAGAAAAAAGCTACCGCTGCCCATTCTTTTTTAATTCCATTAGCATAACCGACCGTACTGTGACTACTGTTTTCTACCGTTCCATTGTCTTTGATGTACCCAATTGCTGAATGGCTGCTGTTTTCTACCGTCCCGTCTTTTTTAACATACCCTACAGTAGAACCGCTTTTATTTTCTATTGTGCCATCACTTTTGATTCTCCCAATTGTGCTGTGGCTTTTGTTTTCAACCGTACCATCGCTTTTAATATAACCTACTGTAGAATGACTTTTGTTTTCAATTGTTCCGTCTGATTTGATGTAACCTGCCGTATTACGGCTTCCCGATTCAATGGTTTGAGCACATACAATAGAAAGATTAAAAAGAATAGAACAAATGATTAGTCCTTTTTTCATGTTTTTTTTTTAATAGTTATTATTTTGATTTAATAAATCCCTTAGGATTGTGCAACTTATAGTTATGACTTTTTATAAAGATAAAAATTTTTTAAGAAAGCGATTGGAAAATAAAAGGCACACGATAAAATCGTGCGGAAACGAGGGTTATGATGACCGTAAGAAAATGAAACTTTCAAGAAAAGTTTTGTTGCCAAGATCAGAAGAACCGGCACAAAAGCCAAGGAATGAAGGAAATGTAAATCCTTAAAATCAAGAATGACTGGGAGAACACGAGCCTTTGTACGAAGCTTAAGATTATTACATCAACTATATAAAACCACTGAATTCCAATGGTATTTAATTCAACAATTTCAATATTTGTTTTATTTTTAACCACTTAAAATATCAACTATGAAAAAATTATTTATTCTATTCTTAATCAACGCATCTGCATTAGTATTTTCTCAAACAGTAAAATGATGTCCCACTAAAAGATATCGACGTAGACTACGTTCAGATTATCGGGACTGGTCGTTCTTTAAGTACAAAAGTAAATGTGGAAATCGATTTCGGACAGGAAACCAAATCTATCTCATTTAAAAACGGAACCAATATCAAAGACGAAAGAGGAAGAAATGTGAAATTTAATTCTATGATGGATGCTCTGAATTTTATGTCTGCAAATGGCTATGTATTCCAGTTTGCTTATACCACAAATGATGAAAAAGATAAGGCTGTTTATTATATTTTAAAGAAAAATAAATAACTCCACTGAAATCTCAGTGGAGTTATTCTTAATAAACAAATATGGTTTTTAACCTAGAATTTCCGACATAGCAGAAACCAAAACTCCTAAAAGCTGAGGATTTCCTGCTGGCGAAGTAATTTTTACTGTCATTTGACCGCTATCTGAGAAGCTTACAGAAGTTGAAGATCCGCCAGATCCACTAGCACTGAAGAAAGGCCAGAAACCTGTACTTGCTCTAGCAGTGATAACCTGCTGGTCACTTGAAGAATAACTTGTTGCAGAAGTCATTGTGATGTCAATTCCGTCAACAATAATCAAAGATGTTGCAGAACGCTGCAAGTTACCATTAGGCCCGAAAGTGGTGTCCCATGATGGTAAACCGTTTTTCCAAACCGTATTGTCTTTGGTACCATAAGCTCTTGACAATGCTGCGCTGTTATACCAAGGCGTGTATTGGCTAAGGATAGGATCTGTAGAAGTTTTTGCTAAAGGAGCTCCCGGCAATGTCAATACATGTTTGAAGCTTGCACTGATATTAATACCTGCTGAGGTAGCTTCCTCTGTAAGATTGTCATAGCTTGCGCCACCTCCGAAATCAAACAAGTCGAAAAACACAGATGTACTTCCGCTTGCCCATGTGTGAGATACATCAGAAGACTGTGTTTTGCTATCCATCGTAAAGCTTTTTGCCGGAGCAGACTGTATTGCATTATTTAAATCTGAAATCGTAGTATTATAAGCATATCCTTTCCCTGCGGCCTGTGCAGAAGCGAACATTGTGTTGGCAATCGTTACGATATCATTGTAGAAAGACTGAATCAATGATGCGCTGCATCCCATCTGAGAAGGAGCATAAATCATTGCCCATTTCTTGAAGGCAGACTGCATAGCATCCGGGCTGTCAAAGATATTAGAAGGACATTTAGGAGATTGAATATAATTTAACCAATTCGTATAATAATCTCCCATACAATTCTGGAAGCTATTATCTGATAGTGGTTTTAAGTTAGCAATTACTGCCTGATAATCCTGAGAAAAATTGTTAGATTGACTAGGGTCATAACTGTTGTTCACAGATTTTGGAGGAACGGCATCAAAAATTTTCCAAAGCCAGTCTGATGTTGGTCCTACAGGTTGTGTTCCCTGGTAAAGCTGGAAGTTGTTAGGACTTAAAGATAATCCTGTAACCAAGGCATTGTACCATTGTTGAGTTAGAGTTTGCATTGCTGCTTGTGCTTGTGACATAATATTAGTTTTTTGGTTTCCTACTCTTTTAAATATCAGGCTTTTCGGAGGCCGCCTAGATTCATTGGAAGCTTCTCATAATGAACAATACAAAGTAACTTCTAAACATTCGGAATTGGTAGAGTAGAAAATACCCAAATTGATAATAGGTATTTGTACTTCTGTAAGGCGGAATATACTTAAGTAGTTTTACGTAATTGAAAAATAGTGTTTGTGGCAATTTGATAAGCATCTAATTTTTAGTGGAAAAGAAACTAAAAGGTCATTTTTTGTTTTCTAAATAATCTGAAATTCAATTATTTAAATAATAGTCTTCAAAATCCGTGGAATTGTCGTATATTTGCATTATAATTAAGAAGAAGGTTTCTGCTTTTCTTAAACTATAACAGTTTAGAATACCCTTTATCCCTCAGTTTTCTTTATTCTGACTGCCGTTTTCATTTTTATTTCTTGTAAATGAATCTTAGCCGGCAATATGAATCACCACGACTGACCACCTGTAGAATACCTTTTTACTTCTTTTCGGGAAGTTGAAATGGTTGTAATCATCGAAAAACTTTCTGGTAACGATCGTAAATTCTAAAAAATTTATTATCTTAATGCAGTGGAATCATTAGAAGAATTTCAACAGAAATCTTTTGGTGATGGTAAACAATACCCTTTGATGAAATAAATGAAAAATCATCAGAAAATTAAATTCAAGAATAACAATTAATATACAATAATATATGGCGGATTCTTTCTCAAAAAAAGAAAACTTTAAGAAAAAATTACAGAAGCAAAAGGAAAAAGCGATACGTCGCGAAGACCGAAAAAACACCAATGACAAAGGGAAAAGTCTTGATGACATGATCATGTATGTAGATGCAAACGGTCAGTTAACAAGTACGCCTCCTGATAACAGCAACAAAAGTGTCATTGATTTGGATAACATTCAATTGGGTGCAGCTCCTATTCAGGAGGAGGATCCAATCAAGTCTGGTATCGTTACTTTTTTCAGCGACAAGGGCTACGGATTTATCACAGAAGATAGTTCTAAAGAAAATGTATTCTTCCACAGCAACAACTGTGTGGATATCATTAAGAAAGGGAACAAGGTATCTTTCGAAAAAGAAAGATCACCAAAAGGTTTCTCTGCAATCAATATTAAAATCATCAGATAGTTTTTTAAACTATATATAAAACAAACCGCTTCAGCAATGAGGCGGTTTTTGTTTTAGGTATAAGGATTTTCTCTTATTTCTATTAAAATTTTTGTCGTTTTTTCTAAATCCGGGTATTCCGTGGTGGGAATGTAATTTCAGGATGTGGAAATGTGGCTTCACGATGCAAGAATATAATTCTACAAAGAAAGAATATTAACTTGCATCGTGTCAATGTGAAATAACATCGCAAAAAAAATATAGTTACATCAATGGTTGGAAAAATGAGGTCGCAATTTGTTGTTAATTTCTGTCGATTCATTTACGATTTTTCTTGATGGTTTTTAAAATCTTATTTATTATCAATGATTATTAATGTCTTAATATTTCAAAAAAGGAGATTAAGATGTTGTTTGTTAAATATTTAAATATCATATTTATTACTTGTAAATCTTTTATCCAATAAAATATAGATATATTTAATTATTCGTAAAAATAAAGTATTTATTTATTAAAAATTTATAAAATAATATTAATTAATTAAAAATAATTTAATTATAATAAATTTATGGTATGATTTTAGTTACGTCATTTAATTGTGAGATAGTTAAATTTCACGCCAAATAATTTATTTTATGAAAAAACTTTTAAGCATGGTAGTTTTGTCTACCTCAATTTTTTTCTCATCACAGGCAATGGCTCAGGCGCCGGTTTTGGGAACAGCTGCTGATTTCGCTCTCTTCTCATCCAATGGTGCAGTGAGCAACACCGGATTATCGCAAATCACCGGAAATGTTGGCACCAATAATGGCGCAAGTACCAACTTCGGAAATGTAGATGGGGTAATGCAAGATTCCAATGGAGCTTCAGCAGCAGCCGCCGCATCATTAACGATTGCTTATAATCAGCTGAACGCGGCAATTCCTAACTTTTTTCCTGCACCACTTTTGGGTAACGGACAAGTATTGGGAGCGGGAACCTATTCGATCGGGCAAAGTGCAACACTGGATAATACTTTGACTCTTGATGGAGGCGGAAATGCCAATGCAGTATTTATTTTTAAAATACAAGGCGCATTCTCTTCTACAGCTGCTTCTAAAGTAATACTTACCAATGGTGCACTTGCCTGTAATGTATTCTGGAAGATAGAAGGTTTGGTAAATCTTGCTACGAATACAGAAATGAAAGGAACGGTGATTGCAAACAATGCAGCAATAGTTCTGAACAGCGGCGTTTCTATAGAAGGACGTGCGCTGTCTACAACAGGTGCTGTTACAGTTTCGGGCGTTACAGTAAGAACACCTATCGGATGCGGATCACCGATTTTAACTGGTCCGGTTGCACCTATGCTAAGATCAGTTGCGTGTTTCACAGTTTTCACAGGTAGCGGAACGGTGACTAACTCAGGAGTTTCTTTTGTAACGGGAGATATTGGTTCTAATGTAGGACTTACAACGGGCTTTCAGGCTAATAATGTAACAGGAACAATTCATAGCAATCCGGATTCTGCTACTGCAATCTGTGCACTGGATCTTGGTACGGTTTACACTTATCTGAATACTTTACCGACAGATATTGAGTTGCTTTATCCTGCTGCTTTTGGGCAAAACTTAGTGCTGACGCCGCATACTTATCTTTTGAATGCTGCTACCGTTCTTAACGGAACCGTTACCCTGAATGCGCAAGGAAATCCTGATGCTGTATTTGTTATCAAAATCGTAGGTGCATTGTCTACAAGTACTTATGCCAATGTAGTATTGCAAAACCAGGCTCAAGCAAAGAATGTTTTCTGGAAAGTGGATGGCGCAATCAGTCTTAACGACTACGCAAACTTCAAAGGAACAGTGATTGGTAATAACGGTGCCATCAACCTTAATACGGGAACCGTGATAGAAGGCCGTGTTCTCAGTACTACCGGAGCGGTATCTACAGCGAGCATCAATGCAGTAATGACACCAGGATGTGATCTTTCAACATTAGCGGTAAGTTCATCTACTCATGTGAGTAAGCCAGCGAGCTTTTATCCAAATCCTTTTTCCTCAGTACTTAATATCATTCTGGATGATGCTGATAAGGGATCGGAATTAATGATTTTCGATGCCGCAGGATCTAAAGTTCTTGAGAAGCGTTTGTCTGATAAAAACACCCAACTTCAGGTAAAACTTCCGGCGGGAACTTATTTCTACCAATTGAAAAATAAAGATGGGAAACAGAAAGGCGGGAAACTGATTTCTAAACCTTAAAAAAACCTTAACTTCACTTGTCCTAAAAATGTAATACAGAGTATAGGTCAAAAATAATTAACTAAACCAAAGCAGAATCTTTCTGCTTTGGTTTTTTGTTTTATAAGTTTTTCAGATTGGTAATATATTTGAAAAGGATTGTAGTTTCCTATTTGAAGGAGAGAAATTAATTATTTGTATAGATTTTCTCTTATTTCCACTAAAGTTTTTGTTGTTTTTTCTAGATCAGGATATTCCGGAAGTGTCGAGATCGAATGATGGTATTCAATCGACTGAATCAAGGTTTCGGCTTTCTTCATAACATCATCATAAGACCAGTTTCCGGCTTTGATATCTAATAATTCATCACGGTTTTCCACACGGATATTTAAAGAATTGGTTTTAAAAATCTGCTCACACGACTGCAAAAGGCGAATGGTGTGCATCATGTTTTTGCTGTCGTAGTTTTGTCCGTGGTTTTGATTGACGTTGTAACGGTCTTCATTTCTTTCACAAACCCACTTCCAGTATTCTCGGTAATCTTTGCAGTACGTGGAGTAGGCGTCAAGATTACAGAACATAAAAGCCACCGATTTTTCTCCTTTTGGAATCGATGAAACGGAAACCTGATTGGCTTCTTCGTTCTGGATGATTCCTTTGTAGCCTAAATCTCCCGATTCATTGTAGAAAACGGCAAACATTCCTTTGGTGTTGTCGATGTTCACCAATCCGCATTTTTCCTGAATTCTTCCGTTTTCTGAAAGCCATTTTTTCAACGGTATGGAGCTGTTATTTTCTAAAATATAACAGAAATCAAGAATAGATTTTTTTTCCTTTTCAATAGGATTTAAAATCTTCTTATTGAGTCCTTTTGCTTTTTTGATCTGCGAAATTGCATATCCTGCAAAGGTATCTTTGCATAATTTGGAAAGGAAATCTTCAGGCTTCAACAAACCCATTAACGGATTTTTATGTTGAATACAATCTTCCGGACTTGCCAGAATTTCTAAAATATTCGGATTGTTTTTCTGTAATAATTCTACAAATCTCCCAATTTCATAATACGAAATGTCATTCGTTTCATTAGAAATCTGCGGAATATAATTTAAGCCGAAAAAATCTTCTTTCGTTAAATAATATACTCCTCGGATGTCTGTGTCTGAGTTTTCTGTTTCGAGGCCGAAGGAGCGGCTTCCGGAGATGGCTTGGAAGAGGATGAGGTTGCGGGATTTTATATCTTGAATGGTCATTTTAGAATCCATATTTTTCTTCGCGTTTTTTGAATGCTTCTTTTCCTCCCTCAACAATTTCTGCTATATGTTCTCTAATTCCCATAGACTCTAAAAACCTTATATCATCATCGGTTTTTGATTTAGTTTCTTCTAAAGAACCATTTATATAATCAAATTTATAAAGTGAAAGATCTTTTTTATTATTTTCATCTTTCTGGTTAGCAATTATTATATTTTCAGCATCTGCATTTACCACAATATTTGCGTTATGAGTTACTAAGATAATTTGTCGTTTTATTTTTTTATCTCTCAAATAGTTTACAAGTTCTGTTGAAATTGACCTGTTATCAAGATTATCTTATGGTTGGTCAATTAAAATAGGAGCTTCAGATTTACTTAATTTTATAATTAATTTTAACAAAACAAAGCTTGCCTTACCTGTCGACATATTATGTATTGTATCGCTTCCAGATTTAACTTCCCAATGGTCAAAAAAATGATTTTCTAATAAAATTCTACAAGCTTCTTTTATATTGAAGTCTTTAATCAAAGGATAATTTCCTGTATGGATAGTTTCGAAAACATTTTTTAATTCATTAATAATACTTGTTTTATTTATTAGAGATAAATTATTTAAATTATTATCATACAAATACTCAAAAGGATTTTGGGCTTTTAATTTTCTTAAATCAGTAATATTGTCTATACTTTCTTTAAATTTTTTAAAATTAAACTTAGTAAAACCTTCTATGTCAATTTCATCATTGTCTTTGTGTTCTATATTTTTTGTTATTGGTTCTAAATCGGTAATTACTTTTTGATATTGATTAAAGTTATTTTCGATACTGCTAAAAATTTTTTCTTTTTGTGTAGCCAATTCAATTGTAAACTGTGTTATTTGTTTTTCAATTTTAATAATATATTCTAGTTTTTCATTCTCTTGTTGTATATAATTTTGTAATCTTTCTATTTTCTCTTGGGATTCTTTTTGTCCAATTAAAGGTTTTATTTTGTCTTGTAATTCTATCCTTTTTTGGTTATTAAATGTCAGTTGATTTTTGATAGAACTATCATTAATTAAGCTTTTGTTTTCATTTAATGAGAGAAGTTTTTCAATTTGATTGAGTTCATCAAGTGAATTTTGAATGAAATTATATTTTACTGTGAATTCAGTTTTAATTTCCTCATTTTCTAAAGTATTTATTGACTCATTCTTATCTAACAATAATTGATCTAATGAAATTTTTATTTTTTGATTTAAAGATTTTAATACACCATAATCAGACACGATTTTTTTATTTTCATCAGTGAATTTCTGAATTTCCTCATTATATTGATTGTATAAAGCTTTATTTTCTTCTGAAATATCTTTTTGTAATTCTAAAATTTCATCTCTTTTAGATTTGATACTTGTAATTAAAATATCTTTACTTCCTTTATCCTGTAAATCCTTTTTTAAAGTATTAATTGTGTCCTTAATGTCAAAAAAAACATCAATATCTTTTGATTTTTCAGTATTATTAGCATTTATATTAGCGTCAAAGTCTTTAAATATATCATTGTCATCATTTTCTAAAATAAGGTCTTTAATAAGTTCTTTTAAAGTATTGCCGTTTTTCTTACTCCTATCAACAAGATTGGACAAATGATTTTGTGGTATGTATTTAATTTCTGGTAGATAACTTGGTTCTGTGTCATTTCTGTCTGAGGATTGTTCTAATCCTGATGCCAATTTAACATTAAGAGTAAAGGGAAATTCATTCTGCAGATCATCATAAAAGTATTTGTATTTGTTATCAGTAGTATCAAAATATTTTAAAACACCTTCATTGCTTCGATCTTTATATAAAGCTTTGGCGATGTGATATAGTAAAATGGATTTTCCGGAGGATTTACCACCTATAATCACGTTAAGATTATCATTAAAATAAATAGTATCATTAGAGAAAAGATTATTTGTGCTAATGAATGATACTTCTGTGATTACTAATTTTTCATCTTTTTGATCAGGTATATTTTGTTGTATAGATACTCTTTGATTAGGCTCGTGTAAAATTTGTCTTAATCCTTCAAATGTTGGTTGAGCTTTAATCCAAGTATTACAATTTCCAATTCTGTCTTTATCTGTTTCTGTTGAAAAATAATGAGCATCACTACAGTCTAACAATAAATCATTAACACCTTGATTGGTTAATTGACTTTTAGCTTTAGTGAAATCAGCTATAGATTCTGCTGCTGTAAAAACTATATCTGCTCTGTTTATTATTGATTTTTTTGTTGCAATTGAGGCATCTGTCCATTTTAAATCTCCCCATTCGGTTTTTCCAATAGCAATAAGATATTTACCTGTGAAACAGTCCTTATTCAATGATTTAAATATTTCTTCTTCTCTTATATTTAGATTATTAAATCCTTCTGTTATATCAGAACCATATTTATGTAATTCAGATGTTGGAACATTTGATTTTATTTGCTTTCCAAGTTCTTCTACACTTTGCGGTGTAATAGCTCTTGTCCAAGGCTCTCCGCTTTCTAAATAATAACTTTCTCAAGTGTATTCAAGAATTGGCTTTGAATCGTTTCTAAAGGTATTTCATCAGAAAATATTACATGTAAATTGATTCTTTTAAGTTGTTCAAAATTTATTCCTGCAAATTTTTCAATTCTAAATTCGACAACTGGTAATAGTTTGATATTAGGAATTCTAGAATTTTTTGTTTGCTCTTCTTTTAACTTAGCATAACCATCAAGAAATAGGTAATCATTTATACCTACAACAGCAAACTCGTCAGATAAATTTTCTAAATCTAAAATATATTTTTCCCAAGTATTTTCATCGTTATTTCCAAAGCGTTGATAAATAGAAAAAGGTGTATGTACATGTAAATCCCATTTTCTCCATTCTGAACCTTTATTAATTGTCATAGTTTTAGTTTTTTCTAATATATAAATATTCTAGGAAAGTTCTTTTAACAAACAAATATATATTTAAACAATAAGGAAAGACTACGGCTTCCCATAATCTTTCCATATTTAAATTAATATTTCTCTAAAAACCCTTTCCATCTCATTTTTGTCATTTTTTCCCGCTGATAAACTTTTAGACCTTTCCTCATTATCCTTCACCATTTTCTCCAAAAATCCAAACAATTCCCAGTCATTCGGATGGTAGTAAGATTCTCCTTTTGTAGCTTTTAAAGCGATTAAATTTTCTATTTTCGCTCTTGTAAAATCATCGACCAAAACCAGCAATTCACTGAACAAAACGGGTGGAACAGTTCCTTTTTCTACTATCCATTTTCCAGTCAGGGCTGTTCGAAGGCAGTAGAAATAACTTTTCAGTTTTACTTCATCGGTTCTGCAGGCTTCGAGATATTTTTTGCTCATGCTCAGATAATGGTAAGAAACCGCTATCGGAGAAAAACAGGAATCTGCTAAAGGTTTAAAAAGTTCATAAAACTTTTCATTTTTTACATAAACGATAGGAGAGTAGAACCAACTCAACAAAGCCGCATTCGACTTTAATAAGAGATGAAAAGTCTTTCTAAGATCCCATCCCGAACCGTCAAGATCATCTTCGGTCATAAATTCTATCGTTTCATCTTTGTCCAATGGCGACAGATACCAGTCTTTTTCGTGGCGGTATATGAATCGTATGTCATAATCGCTGTCGGGAGACGCAAAACCCCATGCCCGGCTTCCCGATTCAACGGCAAGAAGTATTTCTATGTTTCTTTTTGCCTCTATTTCTTTTAATTTTTCTAATATTTTTGGTGTCATTGTTTTATTTTTTATTTGGTTAAAAGCAAAGGCGCAATTTTTTAAAGACTTCAAGCCATAAGGCGCAAAGATTTCATCTTCGATAAAATGATTTGTCTGTAAGTTGGTGAGTTTGATTTCTTACCATATTAATATGACATAGGAAAATGGAGCGTTAAGAAAATTAAAAATTAATCCGTTAAAAAATTCCCACTGTTTGGAGCGCGGCAAAATCTTGAACCGAAGAACTCATCTTGAATTCGCGCAAGTTTTGGGAATTTTAGGATTAAATTTTAATTTTTAGCGGAAGTTTCCAAGTCTTGATTTTTTGTTTCTTTTGTATTAAGACAAAAGAAATAATTATGCTTTTCTAAATTTCTTCTTTTTCTTCCATGGCGCATTCTTCTGCACGTCACCCGCCATAATACATCCATAAGGCAGCACTTCATCCAGCACTTCACACAAACCGTATTCTTCGATTTGGGCTCTTACGTTTTTGGCGCTTTTATAGGCGGTCGGAAGTTCAGAAATATCAATTTCATTCGAGAAAAAACGGATATCTAATCCTTGAGTTTCTTCTGCAAAAACTTCTTCAATGGTTTTATGAGCCAATGATTTTTTATGCTGCGTTCTGCTGAAATTTCTTCCGGCTCCGTGAGGGGCAAAACCTAAGTTTCTCTCATTGGTTTTCCCCTGAACGATCAAAACGGGTTCTGACATATTCAACGGAATCAATCTTGGTCCCGTAATATCAGGCATGAATTTATCATCGAGCGGAGTCGCACCTTTTGCATGGTAAAATAAATCTTCATCCTTGAAAACAAAATTATGTTCGTTCCAATATCTGTTTTCTTTCTCAATGTTCATTTTGTTTAAAACGGCATCGTGAATTGAAGTATGATTTTCTTTCGTCCATGTTCTTATCAATTGCAAAGCTTCCCAATATGATTTTCCTTCTTCAGTTTCATACGGAATCCATGCGTTTTCTTTCAAAGTTTCTGGCGAAATTTCCTGTCTGAAACGGTTGGCTACTTTCATTCCTTTATCGTACAACGCAGCTCCTGGAGCTCTTGATCCGTGATGCGTAACCAACATTGTATTTCCAGTGTTTTTTGAAATTCCGACGAACAAGAAATGATTTCCGTCACCCTGAGTTCCCATATGAGAACGTGCAATGCTGATTAATTTCTCATCATTTAAGAAGTCATTTTCTCTGAAAGCATCCATCAATTCCTGAGACATTTCCATCTGCTCACCTCTCGGTCTTCCTCCATATCCAAAGTGCGTAATTGAATGGGCTGCATCCAAAACTTCTTTAGGGTCAGCTTTTCCAAAATCTGTCAACATCACTGAACAACAGATATCTGCGCTATGAAATCCAGGGTGAATTGCGTTTTTTGCCACAACAACTCCACCCACGGGAATCTGACCTTCAGGACCTGTCGGACAGGCATCGGGCATGATCGCACCTGCAACCAAAGTTGGAGTTTTCATCAGAACTTTCATGGTGTTGATTACTTTTTCGACGTTATCATTTTCACTTTCGTGTTCAGCTTTAATGTTGATGATAAAATCTTTTGGCGTTTCATGAAGCGGAATCAAGTCCGGCTGTTTGAATTGTTCCAAATATGCTGTGATTTGATTTTCATCTAAATTATTTTCGTTGATATGTTCGATAGCATCTTTAAACCATTTTGATGGTCTGTATCCTAATTCGATTAAGTTGTTTCCGTTAAATTCCATTTTTATTTCGTTTTGATAATGCAAAGTAATTGTCTTATTGCGCAGTAATTTTGCGTAGATGAAATTATTTTGATTATTTTTGAGAAAATTAATTATTAACAACGTCATTGCGAGGAACGAAGCAATCTGTGGTTGAGATTGCTTCGTTCCTCGCAATGACAAAAAAATAAAAAATATGTTATTTGAACAATTAGAAAAATCAGCGGAAGAAATACAGTTTAAAGATGTCATTGCATTTATTGACGAACATTACGATTTTACTCCAACAAAATTTACCAACGGAAATATCGTGAACGAGGCAGATCAGAACAATGGTTCTTGTAAAGTTTTCAGTTTTGCGAAGCTGAATGATTTGCCAAAAGAAGATACTTTAAACCTTTTCGGAGAGTTTTACCGGGAAGATGTTTTGAAAAATCCTGAAGGTACAGATCACCAGAATATCAGAAATTTTATTGAATATGGCTGGGATGGGATTTCTTTTGAAGGGAAGGCTTTGAAGAGGAAGTAAGCTTGTAAGACATATGTATATTGATAACAACTCGCTTAACCACACCGTCAAAAATTCTATGAATTTTCGCCACCCCTCCAAGGGAGGGGAATTTTTCTCGCTTCGATCTTAACTTTAATCTTAATCTTAACCTTTAACTATGTCATCCAATAAAAACGCTCTTATCCGCTACAAAACTTTAGATAAATGTCTGAAGAATAAGTACAAAAAATACACTCTGGAAGATTTAATCGATGAATGTTCTGAAGCGTTGTTTGAATTTGAAGGTAAAGAATCTTTTGTCAGCAAACGTACTGTACAATTGGACTTGCAAAATATGCGGAGTGAAAAATTCGGGTATGAAGCTCCGATTGAAGTTTACGAAAGAAGATATTACCGCTACAGTGATCCGGAATACAGTATTCATCAGATTTCAGTCAATGAAAATGATTTGAAAGCGATGAATAATGCAATACAGATTTTAAAGCAGTTTAAAGATTTCTCAATGTTCAAAGATATGAATGGGGTGATTCAAAAACTGGAAGATTCTATACATTCGACCAGCCAAAAATCGATTATTCATTTAGATAAAAATGAGCAACTGAAAGGTTTGGAGCATATTGATGTTTTGTATGAAAATATTTTAAATAAAAAGGTTTTAAAGATTTGCTATAAAAGTTTCAAAGCGAGAGAATCGAATATTATTACTGTTCATCCTCAATTATTGAAAGAATATAACAACCGTTGGTTTTTGATTTGCTGGCATAAAAAAGCGATTTACAATCTTGCTTTAGACAGGATGGAAGAAATTGAGATCGATGAAACTACAGAATACATTGACAAGGATTTTGACGCAGATCGTTACTTTGGTGAGGTCATTGGAGCAACGGTTTCTGAGACGCAAAGACCACAAAATGTCATCTTTTTTGTTAATTCGCAACATGCTCCTTATGTAAAAACTAAGCCTTTTCATCATTCTCAGGAAATTATCAAAGAAGATGAAAACGGCACGACTTTTAAAATTTGTGTTCAGCTCAATTTTGAATTAGAACGAATGATTCTGGGAATGGGAGAGTTTTTAACGGTTTTAGGTCCAAGAAAACTGAAGCATAGAATCGCCAAAAGTATTAAAGCGGCACATTTAAATTATCAGGGTAATGAAACGGAGAATGAGGAATTATAATTTAGTTATGTTATAAAAATTGGCTTGAAACTTGTAATTGTTTTTGAAAATAAAATTATTATGAAATCAAGAATATTAAAAGCGGTACTTGCAATGGTTGTTCCCATTGTCATTGAATATGTTATCAAGAAATTTACAGAAAAAAAAGGAGAAGTGAAGGATCCGAACAGACAGATTCCTTCTCCACATTAACAACGAACCAATTATAACCTTAGCCTTACAATTTTTGTAAGGCTTTTTTACACGAAATCATACACACCGTTTTTCCAGCCCAGAACTTTTGATGAATCGGCATTCAGCCAATTTTTAAGAACAGTTGCATAGACTTTTCTGAAATCTTCAGTGTAAATTAAATCTCCTTCTTTCAGATTTTGTAAATCGGGTAGAGCGTTCAGAATACCTCTCTTTTTTAAGCCGCCACTGATGAAAAACATTTGATTTGCTGTTCCGTGATCGGTTCCTTTGCTTGCATTTTGAGCGACACGACGACCGAATTCTGAAAATGTCATTAGTAAAATATCATTAAACAATCCATTCGCTTTCATATCGGAAACGAAAGATTTTACTGCATCATTAATTTCTCCAAACAGTTTTTGCTGTCTTTCATTTTGGTTGACATGCGTATCAAAACTTCCTATTGAAAGATAATAAACCTGCGTGTTGATGTCTGATTTAATCAATGAAGCAACGGTCTTGAAATCTTTTCCCAATTTAGAATTTGGGTATTCCTGAGTCGATTTTTTTGCTTTACTTTTTTCAAAAATATAATCAGCATTGTTGATGGTTGAACCTAAAGTTTTGTATAAATAAGAAACCGTTTCGTCGTCGTGATGGTGGTCGCTTTCATACAATGATTTGAAATATTTCTCTTGGCTGGTTTGATACAATTTTTTTGGATCTTTAAAGGCAAAAGCTTTGTTGTTTTCACCTTTTAAAGCCAAACTGAGCATATCATCAACTTCCAAAGCCTGTGTTGGATGTTCGCATTTGTAGCATTCTTCATCCAAAAATCTTCCGAGCCATCCTGTTTCCAGAAACTCATCACTTTTACTGGCAGAATGCCAAATATCCATGCTTCTGAAATGGGATTTGTCAGGATTCGGGTAGCCGACATTATTCATCAGGGAAAGTTCACCACTGTCAAATAATTCTTTAAAATAAGACAAAGCCGGATTGATTCCAGTTTCATCATTTAAAGCCAAAGAATCATTGATGGCTATATTATTTCTTTCTTTAAAATAAATATCATTTTTTGTCGGAATAATCGTATTTAAACCATCATTTCCACCTGTGAATTGAAGGACGATCAGTATTTTCTGATTCGGATTCAGCGCATTGTCTAAAGTCATCGACTGTAGAAAATTCGGAACAAATAATGAAGCAGTTGCCAATGAACTGATCTTTAAAAATTCTCTTCTTTTGATGATCATAATTTCTTTGCTTAGATTTAATAAAACTAATTTTCAATAACTTCTAACTTCTAACTTCTAACTTCTAACTTCTCACATCAACTGATATTCTGGTGTTGACATAAGGTTGATGATATTCATTTTGATACTTTGATCTGAAAATTGTTTAACAGTGTTCATATCCAGAGATTCTGAGTTGACGATCAAATAGTCTTCTGCTTTTTTCTGATTTAAAGCTTTGTCAACCTTGCTCCAATCGATTATTATATTCGGATTTTTAAAACTTTTATTTAGAGATTCTCTTGATTTCATGCCCATATCCATATCGTCGTCTTCTTTCGCAGAATATTCCATCGGCCTCAATCCCGACCATATTTGTGGAATCTGAAGTCGCAGCATTAAAGTTGAGCTGTCTATCCAGGATTTTCCGTTTGGCCAGCCAGAGACGTTGGGCGGATAAAGCAGCATTTGCCCCAAAAGTTTTTGATAAACAGTAATGTTTTCAGGATTTTGAATTTCCATTGGCAGCATTCTCATCATCCCTACAAGAAGTTCTGTTGGCGATTTTATTCTGTTTCCGATATTTTTTTTATCATAAAACCATGAACTTGAAAAGACCTCAGTCATTAGTTTTTTGATGTCATATCCTGATTCATAAAAGTTTTCGCTGAGGTTTTTAATGATTTTTAAATCAGGTTTTTCATTAACGAAAAAGGTGTAAATCTTTGTTGTGATGAATTCGGCAGTTGCTTTTTGTTCCAAAATAATATTTAAAACATCGTCGCCTGTAAAGTTTCCTGTCTTTCCCAAGAAAGTTTTTGTGCCTTCGTCGTGCTGTTTTTTTCTTTCAAGAAATTGACCTTCTTTATCGTAACCCCATCCGGTAAAAGCTCTTGCCGCTTCACGAATGTCTGTTTCTGTATAGTTTCCTCTTCCCATCGTGAAAAGCTCCATCACTTCGCGGGCAAAATTTTCGTTGGGATGATTTTTTTTATTCTGTTGATTATTCAAAAAGCTTAGCATTGCTGGAGAACGGCTGACTTCAAATAATAAATCTTTAAAATTACCTAAAGACTTCTCCCGAATTACATTCAAGAGTTGTTGGTTGAATTTTGGATTGTTAATTCTCGTAGCAAAATGCCCATGCCAGAAAAAAGCCATTTTCTCTCTCAGCTGTTCATTGCTGGTCGTAAATTTTTTAAGAAAATTAAGATTAAGCTCATTATTTTGCTTTTGATTTACTTTCTGAATTTCCCTTTTCTGCTGGGCAGTGGCTTTAGGATCATTATATTCAATGGGTTCGATGTCGGGAGTTTCATACACAATGGGAGAGAAGGTTTCTTTATTGAAAATTTCCTTCAGAATCGTCTTGATGTTTTTATTTTTCAGGTCATCTACTTCGTTAATTCCCGGTCCGAAACCTGCACGCCAAAGAAGATGTTTATTATTAATAAATGAAGCAACCATAGTCCTGATTTTATTTTTTGATGATTAAATAAAGAAGAGGTTAAAGTGTATAAACAAATATTAATGATTATTTATTGCTTCACCTTATGTAAAGTTAAACAACTATTTAAATAAAATAAAATTTAATCAATTGATTTTCATTATTTTATGGTGATGTTGAGATTTGATTTTAATAATTGTGAATTATTTTGGCATGATTTTTCCTTGTCTCATTTTAGTAAAATTTTAAAAAAAATCAGAGTTATGAAAATGTTTAAGCAAGCTATTTTAGGAGCGGGAATTTTGACGGCAGGTTTAGTTAGTGCGCAAAGTGCTCAGATGAATAATATGATCAAAGTGGGAGCAACGGCAGGTATTGCGGTTCCTGCGGACAACCTTTCTGCAGCAGTAGGTGTGGATGTAGCATATCAGAATCTAATTACTCCGGGATTTGGATTAGGTATTGCAACAGGTTATACTCATTATTTTGCAAAGAATAATAACGGATATGATAATAATGACGTGGGTGTAGTTCCGGTAGCGGCGTTATTCAGAATTTACCCTAAGCAGACTGGCTTCTATTTCGGAGCTGATCTTGGTTACGGGTTTTTAGTAGGTGACGACAAAGTTGCGTCAAACTCTACAGCAGACCGACCAGACGGAGGTTTTTATCTAAAGCCAGAGATCGGATATCACAACAGAGACTGGAATTTCTTCCTTCAATATCAGAAAGTATTTTCAGGAAGTAACGGTGATATCGCAAACCAAGACTATAATGTGGGAAGCATCGGAGCCGGATTTTCTTACAATATTCCTTTAGGAAAATAATTATAACCAATATAATTAGTTATTAACCAAGCCTTTTCGATTTTTTGAAAAGGTTTTGTTTTACCTAGCACAGATTACCAAAACAATTATTATATTTGATAAAATTAGCGATTATGAACTTAAATCCAAAATTTCCACTTTTTTTACCGGGAGTAAAAAACAGCAGTAATGATAATGTTTCGATCATTGGTGTAAACCTACGTGAAGATGTTACTACGATCGCTTATTATGTCTCTAGTAATGGTGGAATTGAAACTAAAACTCAAAAAAATTATCCTACAAAAGAATATGCTGCATTTTCTGAAATTCTTACCCAGTTTATTCAGGAAGAGCAGTTAGAGAATGTAAAACGTTTAGGAATCTCAGTTCCGGGACCTGTTTTGAACGGAAAAAGTAATCCTGCAAGATTAGGCTGGAGCTTTGATGTTGAAGATTATAAAAATGCATTCGGTTTTGAAGAAGTAACAATGTTGAATGATCAGGAAGCTTCGGCTTACGGTATCGCACTTTTACAAGACAGTGATCTTGATGCCATCTACAGCAGCGGTCATCTGGAAAAAGGAAATGTTGCCATCTTAGCACCAGGAAACGGATTGGGTGAGGCAGGATATTTCTTTGACGGGAAATATTTAAGACCATTCGCTACAGAAGGCGGTCACTCAGAATTTTCTCCAAGAACAAATGTTGAGGTTGAATTTTATCAATTCTTAAATAACATTTACGGAATTGTAAGTTGGGAAAACGTATTGTCTAAAACAGGTTTATTCAATATCTACAGATTCTTAAGAGATGTAAAGAGACATCCGGAACCTGAATGGCTTTCTGAAAAGCTGACAAACGCCAATGGTAATTTCACAGAAGAAATTTTCAAAGCAGCAGTGGAGGAAGATGTACTGATTTGTAAAATCGCATTAGATACCTTCTTAGAATTTCTGGCGAGAGAAGCCAATAACTTAACGTTGAAGTTAAAGGCAACAGGAGGTTTATTGATTGCCGGAGATATTCCGCAAATTATCAGACAATATATTGATAAAGATAAATTCTACGAGAAATTTAAAATAAGTGATAAAATGGAAGATATGTTGAAGAACATTCCGATTTATCTGATCAATCCAGACAGCACGAGCATTGACGGTGCTGCGCTCTACGCCGCTTACTATAAAGAATAAAAAATACAGCTCCGAAGAAATTCGGAGTTTTTTTATGGATGATTTTAGTCATAGAAATATTTTTTAAAATTGATGTACATCAACAAAAACTACCAATTAAGATATTTACATTTGCACCAATAAATAATTAAACAATTTTTATTCATGAAAAAAATATTTTTATTAGCAGTTTTGGCTAGTGGTTTGGCTTTCGGGCAATCAAAAAAAGTAGTAACATCTGATGTTCACTGGTGGGGTTATAAAGTTGCAAAAACTGAATCTAGTTCTCATGACGGAACGGTAAAAGTAAAATCCGGAAACATGATCATGAAAGGAAATGAGCTTATAGGAGGAGATTTCGTTTTAGATATGAATTCTATCAACGCTACAGATCTTTCAGGAGAATACCAGGGAAAACTGAATGGGCACCTTAAAAACGGAGATTTCTTCGAAGTTGAAAAATTCCCGTCAGCAAGTTTCAAAATCACTTCTGTAAAGAAAAACAGCGATAAAGTGTACAACAAACTGGTAACAGGAAATCTTACGGTAAAAGGAAAAACTAGCCCTGTTTCTTTCCCTGCAAAAGTTTCTTATGCAAACGGAGTAGTAAGTTTAGAGTCAAATAAATTCTCTTTTGACAGACAAAAATTTGATGTTGCTTACAAATCTTCTATGAAAGATGTTTTTGTGAAAGATGATATCGATATGCTTGTAAAAGTGACTGCGAAATAATTTAATCAAAAAAATATTATTAAAAGTGTAGAAGTTCTACACTTTTTTTTATTTTTGTTGAATTGTAAATAAAAAAGAATGAAAAGATTATTATTGTTTGTTATGATGTGTGCGAGCATATCATTTGTATTTGCTCAAAAAAAGGGAGATAAAATTTCTAAAGTGATCACTTCTGAGATCAAATGGTGGGGACACAAGGTTGTAAAAACCAAAGCATCTTCTCATTATGGAAGTTTGAAACTGAAAAGCGGAAAATTTAATTTTGATAAAACGGTTTTTGTTGATGGTGAATTTGTTATCGACATGAGAAGTTTGGTGGTAGCTGATCTTTCTGGTGCCGATCAGGTGAAACTGACCAACGAACTGAAAGGAACCAATTTCTTCGAAGTTAAAAAATTCCCGACTGCAAAATTCCATTTGAAAAAAATTATTCCTCTGGCGAACAGCGAGTACAATTCTACCATCGTAGGAGATATTACCATCAAAGGAATCAGAAAAACAATTTCGTTCCCAGCAAACGCTCATATTACGCAGTTTACGGTAGAGATTGAGTCTTCAGTATTCTCATTAAACAGAAAAGACTTCAGAATTTTCTATCAGAATTCTTTGAAAGATTATTTCATCAAAGACGAGATGGATATTCAGTTTAAAGTTTCTACTCAAAAATTGGATAACGAAAGACCTTTGTAAGGTTAAAATTTTCATAAATCATCATGCACAGCTTTTATTAAGTTGTGCATTTTTTTATTTTAGTACTACAAGAACGATCTGCATTAATAATCAGTCAAAAATGCTTGTGGACTTTGCTGAGTGGAACGCCTTTGCCTATCATTTTTTTATTTAATTTAAGGTATCGGCGAATTTCATTTGCGAACGAAAAATATACATAAAGAATTTAAAGAAAATCTTAGCGAATTTTGCATTTAAATTAAGCATCGGGATTATTACGTGATATCAACAAAATTAATTCAAAACATTAAATCTCAGTTTAATCCCAAAATTATCTTTAAACTCTGAAGTCTGATAATGTCCCAATCTGTAAGAAAATCCAACCCCGAAATTTCTTCCTAAGAATCGATTCCAGATCAAACCAACTTCCTGATAATAATGATCCAAAACCTGGAAATCAAACTGATGGTCGCCTCGGTTTTTAAAATCTCCAATCGCGGCCTGATATTCCAGTTCGATGTTTGAATATCTCGATCCAATCGTTTTAAATCTGAAAGGAAGATATTGTGAAACCTTAAAGGCTACAAATTTATCGGCAAAGAAAGTTCCTGAAGGCATCGTTGCGAAAGCTAAATTATTCGGAGTATTGATGTTTGAATACCAATGTTCCGGATTTCTGTCGTTCTGACCTGCAATTTCAAAATTCTTCCAAATCGGAGCTGTTCCTGAAGAAATTCCACCGAAAAGTTTGATGTTGGTGTAACCCAATTTAGATCTGAACTGATGAATAATCAAAGCGTCTAATCGGTTGTAATCAAGATCTCCGTTTAAAGTTTCAAAACCTTTTTCGAAATTCACATAGACTTGAGGAAACCCTTTTTCATAGGTGTATTTTCCGCTTGGCGTCATGATATTTTTATCATTTGGAGAGAATTTGAAGGATAAAGTGGCACTGGTATTATCGAATTGGTTGCCTAAATTTTTATAGTTATAATCAAAAAGAGCCTGTTGTTTTTCTTTATTCACGGCAATTTTCATGCTTAAAGAATTCGAAATATCATAAAGATAAGACGCTCCCCATTTTTGATTTTTATAGAAATTGGCATTGTGAAGGTCAAGATTAATGTCGTTTACTTTCATCATCATATCCCACATAGTATTGCTGAATCTTCCTGCTGCAAAAACATCATCCACATAATCAACTCTGAAAATCGAGGTTTTTTGGGAAGATAATTTTACATCTAAACCTAAACCGTATTTCCAGGTGTGATCTTTAAATCCGTAACCGAAATATCCGTCCGGAGAAAATGTTTTGCTGAATTTTTCATTCAGTTTTACGCCTGCCCCTAATCGTAAACCCTGGTATTTATCGTAACTGAAAAATTTAGTCAGGTCAAAATCAATGATTTTATATCGCAGATTTCCTCTCAGCATTTGGGTCAGAAAGCTCAGTTTTTTCTCAAAATCATGTTTCTGTACAAAGCTGTCAATTTTCGTATAGGTTGCGCTTTCTCTTGCGGTAAGACTGTCGGTTCTGTATTTTTCAAGCAGACTTCCGTCTGAGTTTTTCATTTCCAGAGAATAGCCTTTGAATTCTGATGCCTTTTGTTCTTTATTAAGTTCAAAATCAAAGAATCGGTTTTTTACATACAGGTAATTTCCAAATGTTTTCTGGTTGTATTTATGTCGGTCGCTGAGATGTTGACCTTTCTTCAAAGTATCGGTTTTTACGCTGTCTTTCTTTGAGATATTAAAAGTCTGGTCGCCCATTTTCAGTTTAATATCTTCATAATCCAGAAACCATTTTCCGTTAATAGGTTTCCAGACAGAGACGATGTCGCCTTCATTTCTTTTTTTATTGGCGCTTTCAAACCTTTTCAGAGCGTATGTTTCAGAATCGACATAGATTTTACCGTTAAATTTTCTTGGGTTCTGCTTTTTCTTGTTGGTGATTTCCTTGAATTTAATGACGAATGTTTTTCTGCCGTCAATCTGCAAAGTATCTGAAAGGTAGAAATTAAAAAGCTTTCTGTTTTCCGGTCTCAACTGTCGTGGAGTTCGGTCTAGATGAGAAAGATTAATCGCCACCGCTTCATAAATCGGATTTTTAAAACCCGACATTCTGTTGTCGATGATATTGGTTTTTTCGCCAAAACTTTTAGAGTATTTATATTCCGTTGCTTTTTCCCAAAGAAACATCTGGCTTTCCTGGGAAGCGTCAAGTAGATCTTCTCCGATTAGAGAATCTTTTATTTCTTTTTCTTTCTGCTTAAAATCTGTTTTCTCAACTTTTGAAAGAGAGTCTTTTCGTACGGCTAAGAATTTTTTAAACGTATCAATCGTATCTTGATCAACATCGATAGAAAATTTAGCATACGATTTAAAATTATAAGAATCTAAAGATTTTGGAGAGTTTTCTTTGGCTCTTTTGTTGAGTTCATCTAAAATTCTCAACGCTCTCGGATCACTTTTATCCTGAATCACCACTCTGTCTATATTGCTCATTTTATCGGATAGAGGCTGCATCGAAACTTCCATCGATTTTTTAACATCCACTAAATCATCTTCAAAATTGCTGGCAAGAACTTCTACCTTTTTACATTTCGTTTTAAACGATAAAACGCCTTCATAATTGGTTTTCCCGAGAAGATTGTCTTCGCAGTAAACGGTTGCATTTTCAATTGGCTTTTTAGTGGTTTTGTTTAAAACTTTCAGTTGATTTTGTCCGAAAAACAAAAGGGTAGTGAATAAAAACAGAGCGGATAAAAGTTTTGTCATTGAGTTTTTTATTAATAAGACAAAACTATTGATAAGAAGGTTACAAAACTATAAGAGAAAATATAATCTTTTGTTAAAAATAAAATTGACTGTATTTCAGTGGAGTAGAGCAGGTTTTTATATTCTTCAATTCCCGAATGAATGAGAAATGGGATTTTATTTAAGAATTTTTAAGGCTTTGTATGTATAGAGATTGTAGAGCTTTAAGTTTTTCATTTGAGTTTGAAATAAAAGTTGCTTTAGTGCACGTAATTATCTATTTTTAAAAAATAAAAGTTTGAATTACGAACTGTCAATTCAAATATCATACAATATAAAAACTGTAATTATTAATACTAAACATAATGAAAAATATTGACGAGTCTTATCTTGAATTTGAAAAGATAAAAGAAGATATTGAAGGTTTTATAATACAAGATCATAATGAATCAGATACGAGATCTAAGATAATAGACAATTATTTATTGAACGTATTAGGATGGGATGAAAAAGAAATAAAAAGAGAAGGTCATTTAGATTCTGGTTATTTTGATTACAAAATTAGTTGTCCAGCAATTTCTTTTGTTGTAGAAGCTAAAAGGGCTTTTAAAGAATTTATTTTACCATCTGGACACAAAAAAACAAAGTTTAAAAGTATTTACAAAGAGAATATTGATGTTATCACGCAAATACGTAGTTACTGTGGAGATATTGGTCTTCAATATGGTATTATAACTAATGGAAAGCAGTTTATTATAGGTAAATTTTTTAATACTGACGGAACTGACTGGAAAGATAATTTTTGTTTATTATTTCACGACATAGAAGATATCAAAAGTAGATTTGTAGAATTTTTTGAAAATACATCAAAATTTGCTATAGTAAATCACGGAGGTTTTAAATTTGATTATTTACCAATCGATATAGAAGCGAAAACAATCCTATCAACATTATTAAATCGTGATAAAGAGATAGATAGAAATAATCTTAGCGCTCAAATCTCTCCACTGATTGACCGTTTTTTTGGTGAAATATTTTCATCAGAAATTGAAGACGATATCGATTTTATTAAAGAATGTTTTGTTGAGAATAAAGAAATAAAAAAGAACAGAGATGAAATTGAAAGATTATTTGCAGATAAAGTGCCAGAAATAGCCAACGTTGTAAAAGCTGTAAACACAATTAGTATTGTTGATCAAATTAGTGAAGAGATTAATTTTGATATTATCAATATAAAAAATCCAACTCCACCAAAACCAATCATTATTATTGGAACGAAGGGTGCAGGAAAAACAACCTTTATAAATCATCTGTTCAAAACAAAAGATGAAGAATTTGAACAGAATCATTTAGTAATTTACATTGATTTTCGTGAGTTTTATGAAGCCAATCATTCTTTTGAACATTCTACAATATCTAAAGAAATCTATGAAAAGTTAATTGAAAAATATGAAGCTTTGGAACTGCATAAACTCAAAGCATTAAAAAGAATCTATCAGAAAGAAATAAAACAAAATAATGAAAGTATTTGGCTTTATGCTCAAGACAAGAACGAGATATATGACCCTTTATTAGCATCTTTTTTAACAAATAAATTATCAAATTATTCCAAACATTTAGAACATTTAAATAACTATTTAATTAGAGATAGACGAAAGCGAATAATTGTTATTATAGATAATGCTGATCAATACAAAATTGACATTCAAGAACAGATTTTCTTATATGCACATTCACTATCAAGAAATTCAAATAGTGGAGTTATTTTTTCATTAAGGGAAGGCTACTATTATAAATGGCGCAATAAGAGTCCTTTTGATGCATACGAATCAAATGTATATCATATAACAGCACCAAAGTACTCCGAAGTTCTATTAAAAAGAATTGATTTTACTTTGGAACATTTAAATAAATTGGAGGGTACTTCGTCTTCAATCACTAGAAGAGGTTTGAAAATTGAAATTTCAAACCAATCTGTTATTGAGTTTTTATCAGGCTTGAAAGACTCACTATTTTCTAAAAGTAATAGCAATCTTATTGATTTTTTAAGTTTTACAACATATCCAAATATACGTGAAGGATTAAGAGTTTTCAAACAATTTTTAACTTCAGGTCACACTGATGTCAGCAGTTATATTCTTAGAGAAGTTTACAAGGAAAACGATAGGAAAAATAAACAAGTAATTCCAATTCATGAGTTTGTAAAATCTCTAGGTCTACAGAATAAACTATATTATAACTCAGAGTATAGTATTATTAATAATATATTTATCCCTCCCAAAGATTCAAATGATCATTTTATAAATTACTTTGTTCTCAAAAGATTTTTTCAAACATATGAAACAAAAGGAATTGCAAATAAATATTTGTCTTTAGAAGATGTTTTATCATCTTTTAAAGATTTGGGATACAGAACAAGTTTTATTATTGATTCAATCGAAAAATTAATTGAATACGAATTGCTAGAATCCGAAGAATTTTTATCTGATGTTGAACTTAAAAAAATTGAGAACAATATTAATTTATGCATTTCATCAAAGGGCTATTATTATTTTAAAGAACTAATAAAAAAATTCCATTATATTGATCTTATATTGCAAGATACTCCTATTTTTTCTCAAGAACATTTTGAAAAAATCAAGAATATCTTCCCTCTATCAGAGCAAAATGGATATAGAAATTTAAGTGAAAGGGTTGAGGCTGTTAAACTATTTATTGAGTATTTAGTAGAAGAAGAAAAAAAACAGGCAAATGCGGTATTAAGAATTTTTGGTAGACCAGTAGATTATATTAATGAAGATTTGATTGCAGATATTCAAAAAATAGAAAGTAAACTACAATAAGATTTTATCTGAAAATAGCAATATACATAAAACCTCGCCCTCTGCGAGGTTTTCCCATAAAAAAGTTACAATCTCAATTCCATTGTATTCAAAAATATTTTTATATTTGTTTTAAGAACAACAAAAACAAAATGATGATATTTAAAAATAATTCCGCAGTTCATGCGCAGGTTTCCGGCACCATCGGATCCCATAACCCCAAAATTGTAACCAACAACCTACTGAACTCAAAAAAACAATAAAGCATTACGTTTGATTGCTCAAGGAGTTCGAAGACCGCTTCAACCAATTAGAAACAGCATTCAAGCATTTCACTGAGGCAATCAACCTCTTCGAAAGGTCGTTCAAGTACTTCGTTAAGGCAATCAACTGTTTCGAAGAAGCAATCAAGCAGTTCGAAGAGGCGATCAACCAGTTCGAAGAGGCAATCAAGTACAATTTGTTATCTACCAATGCTTTACAGGCTTTTTGTAAAAGTTGATGAATGAACGAAAAAGATAAACTAGATTTCAAAACTATATTTTAAACACAAAAACAAATCAATTATGAAAAAAGAACAGGTTATCCGTAGTTTCAGATTGGCAGATGCAGTACTGAAACAAAAAGCAGATGAATTAATCGATTTAATCGACAGAGACATCACCGAATTTACAGACCGTGGCTACAATGCCGCAAAAAAGACCGAACTGACGACCGCCCGAAACATCGTAGACAGTTTCCCAAGCGATGAACAGCTCGAAGCCATCAAAATCAATCTCACCGAACAAAAAGACGCTGCAAGAAAAGCCCTGGAAAAATCCATGCGCAGTATTTTTAATGCGGCAGAAAATGTTTTCGGACAGCACAGTGCCAAATACAAGGAATTTGGCAATGCCTTAATCAGTCAGCAAAGCGATGCTGAAATTGTACGTGTCGCCAAAATCATGAGCCTTACCGCAGATAAATATCTCACTGAACTTTCTGATGAAGGTCTCACTTCAGACAAAATCAACACGCTTATCACCCAACGTGATGCTCTGGATATCGCTATCGATGCGCAGGCTCAAGGGATCTCCGATCGTGATGTCGCTACAGAAAGTAGAGTAGAAGCGCTCAACAAACTCTACCAACTGCTTACAAAATACGCAGGCATCGGTCAGGATATTTTCTACGAAACCAACGAAGCCAAGTACAACGACTACATCATCCACGACACCCCAAGCGGGCTGCCGGAAGCTCCACCTGCTGATCCAGTGTAAATAATAGGCTCCGTCAGTCGCTCCGTCAGTTCGAGTGTCCCGATGAAATCGGGATGTATCGAGAACCCGTGAAACGAAGCACGAAATCTGTCTTTCATTCACAAGCTTCTCGATACGATTTTCTTCAAAAATCTACTCGAAGTGACGTCCGGTTTCCACAACATCAAATTCGCTTCGTCAGTCGCTCGTCAGTGAGTGTCCCGATGAAATCGGGGTGTATCGAGAACCCGTGAACCGAAGCACGAAATCTGTCTTCCATTCACAAACTTCTCGATACGATTTTTTTCAAAAATCTACTCGAAGTGACGTTTCGTTTACACAATACCAAATACGCTCCGTCAGTCATCTCCCGTCAGTTCGAGTGTTTCTCGCAGCGCAGCGGAGAAAAATGTATCGAGAACCCGTGAACCGAAGAATAAAATCTGTCTTCCATTCAAAAAACTTTTCGATACGATTTTTTTCAAAAATCACTTGAAGTGACGACCCCATTGAATCAAAACTTATTAATACAATTAATCATGCAAACTTCATTTGTTTACATCCTACTTTGTGCCGACAACACCTATTACACAGGTGTCACCGAAAATGTCTACAAACGTTTTGACGAACATCAGGACGGAAAACACTTCGGCTCATACACCTTCTCAAGACGACCTTTGCAGTTAGTCTATTTCTGCCAGTTTATGGACATTGAACAAGCAATTGAATTTGAGAAAAAGATCAAGAAATGGTCTCAGGCAAAGAAATTAGCATTGATTGAAGGAAGGTATGAAGACCTGCCAAATCTTGCGAAAAAGAAATTTGATAAATAATTTACCTGTATCGTCAGTCGCTCGTCAGTTCGATTTCTATGACATAAGCAAATTATTTTTATACACAGAATTATTTTTTATCAGAGCATAAACTCTGTGTATGATTTTATTTCTAATTGCATTTAAGACAGACATTTTATTCTTTCCCTCTAAAACCTTTCTTTGAAAATATGAAGCGAGATCATTTTTCAATCTTATGGAGCTCAACGCAGCTAAATGTAAAATCTTTTTTAATTCCTTATCAGCCATCGTAGAGACTCGAGGTTTGTAATAGATTGATGAACCTGAGCGATGATCAAACGGAACTACCCCTGAATAACAAGCCATCTTTCTTGCCGATTGAATCTCTGTAAATCCATTAGTTTTAACAATTAGCATAGTAGCCAATACTTTTCCAACACCTGGGACAGTCTGTATTCTTTTATATTGATCCTTCAATTCTACATTCGATTCAATAATCTCTACCATCTTTTTCTCAACTGTTTTAATCTGCTTGTCTAAAAGTAAAATCAATTGTTTATTAAGTTTTATAATTTCCTTATCTGTATGATTTTTAAGAAAGCTTAAATCTTTCATCTGTCTTAATAAACCTGCTTTTATTTTTACTCTGTGTCTACGTTCTGCATTGAGTAAACTTATCTTTTGAATCTCTGAAGATTTAGCAATCCAAGGCTCTAAATCCATGTGGTTTTTCTCCAAAAAAATACAAATTCTCTGACTGTCGAGTTTATCATTCTTACCCCTTAAAAAACCGATGCTTTTCTTTAAATGAAGTGGATTTATAACAAAAACTAAAAGGTCCATATTACTTAGAACTTCGTAAAGTTCAAAATTATACCTTCCTGTATTTTCCATTCCTACAACGGTATCTGCAGTATTGGAGAAACTTTTGAAAAACTTTTTGATAGCTTTCGAATTATTCTCAATTTGATAATGCTGTGTTTTAGAACCTCCCTTAACGAAAACATCCAGAGTTAGTTTACTAATGTCAATTCCAATAAAAACTTTTTCCATAAATTTGTTTTGATTAATTGAAAGAGAAACTTATCATCATCTCAACTCCTTAATAATGGGCTCCAATCCCGAATTTCTATCTGAGTTTTTTGATAAGAAAGTGTTTAAGTCTTAATCGAACTATGAGTTTTGCTCGGAGTGATTATTAGTTTACTTAAACACTTGTCTCTTCTTAATAAAAGTATCAATTTTCTTTTTACAAATCTAAAGGAGTGTTTTTCGTAGCGAAGCGGAGAAAAATGTATCGAGAACTAGTGAACTGAAGGACAAGATCTGTCTTTAAACAAAAACTTCTCGATACGATTTTTTTCAAAATCTACTCGAAGTGACGTTTCGTTTACACGATACCAGATACGCTCCGTCAGTCGAGCTTATTCGCAGAAAGTTCTATAGTATTCAGCAATTCAAAAAGTTGTACCGCATCATAAAAGGAAGGTGCTTTCCGAGTATTGTTTCTAATGTCATCTGCGAGCAACTTATAGATTCGGGCAACACTTCCTACCATTGGATCTTCGGGGAAATTATTCATAACATCCGCAGGTACTTTTATTAGCTGGAGTTCTTTCTCGGTTCCTTTCGCTCCAAAGATAGAGAGAGGCACCAATTGTCCGTGTCCCAAATCGCCTCTTACCTGTATATCACCCTCTGTTCCGTTAATTTCCCATAATAGATTAGTACCTCTTGAAATGCCACCACGATAATGTACAGAAATAGCTGCACCATTATCTAATGTACCGATTATCATAATTTGGTCTTCTGCTGTTTTCGGTTTTACTTCACCTGTTTCCAATACTTTCACTGTATCAAAATTGCTTGTCATTTTGGAACGGAGCTCCGAAAAACTTCCCAAGACACGGGTAACACCAGCTAATGTATGTGCCAATGGTATCGTTAGCATGGTTGCACCATTATTTTTATCCGACAAATAAGATAAATCTGCAACGGTCTCGTTTCCCCAATTTCCGCCGGAACCAATCAATGTTGTAGATAGAACTTTTCCTACAAAACCATCCTTAATGATTTGCTTCAAATACAAAATTTCGGGTGCTACCACCATCTGAGTTCCTACAACTGCCACAACATTTTTCTTTGAAGCTATCTCCGCTAAAAGTTGGGTTTCCTTTAAGCCATTTCCAAGTGGATGTTCACAATAAACGTGTTTGCCTGAATCCAAAGCAGCTTTTACCAACTCAAAATGATAAGGTACTTTCACCGTAACGATTACTAAATCTATTTCTGGAGAGTTGATCAGTGCTTCTGCATTCTGAAATGCATAAGGAATTTGGAATGCTTCGGAAGCTCTTTTTGCACTTTCGTAGGTCGTATTTGCAACACCAAGAATTTCAAAATCATCTTCTAAAAACTTTAAGGCAGGTATATGTGATTTTGATGCCCAATGGCTATCGGGATTTACACCAATAATTCCGACTCTGATACGATTTGTTTTCATTTTTACTTTTATTTGAATTGCAAATTTACAAGCAAACAATTAGCTTTGTATAATAGACATACAATTGTATGGTACATACAAAAATGTAAGTAATGGCAAAAACTAAAGAAACCTCGACAAACAATCAGAATAAAATTTTTATTGCCGATTGCAACGTAACATACGCCGTTCACTTGGTTGGAGGCAGGTGGAAACTTCCTATTTTATTACAATTGGAAAAAGAGAAAAAGCGTTTCGGAGAATTAAAAAAAATAATTTCCAATATTACCGAAAGAATGCTCACGCTCCAGTTAAGAGAATTGGAAAAGGATGGTTTGGTGACAAGAACAGTGTATGCGGAAGTTCCGCCAAGAGTTGAGTATGAATTAACGAATATTGGAAAGGAACTGATGCCTGTTTGCACAGAACTGCATCAATGGGGAGCAAAGCATAAAATGGGATTAATTGAAAGTGATAACGATAAAATAAAATAATAATTGTTCTAAGTAATTTACTTAATTAGGACATCAATAATTTATTACGAGAGTCTTTGAATCAGAGTTTGCCTATGAATCACAAACTTCTCGATACGATTTTTGTCAAAAATCTACTCGAAGTGACGATCTGTTTATGCGATACAAAGTAGCTTCGTCAGTTCGAACCCCCGTCAGTTCGATTTCTATGACATAAGCAAATTATTTTTATACACAGAATTATTTTTTATCAAAGCATAAACTCTGTGTATGATTTTATTTCTAATTGCATTTAAGACAGACATTTTATTCTTTCCCTCTAAAACCTTTCTTTGAAAATATGAAGCGAGATCATTTTTCAATCTTATGGAGCTCAACGCAGCTAAATGTAAAATCTTTTTTAATTCCTTATCAGCCATCGTAGAGACTCGAGGTTTGTAATAGATTGATGAACCTGAGCGATGATCAAACGGAACTACCCCTGAATAACAAGCCATCTTTCTTGCCGATTGAATCTCTGTAAATCCATTAGTTTTAACAATTAGCATAGTAGCCAATACTTTTCCAACACCTGGGACAGTCTGTATTCTTTTATATTGATCCTTCAATTCTACATTCGATTCAATAATCTCTACCATCTTTTTCTCAACTGTTTTAATCTGCTTGTCTAAAAGTAAAATCAATTGTTTATTAAGTTTTATAATTTCCTTATCTGTATGATTTTTAAGAAAGCTTAAATCTTTCATCTGTCTTAATAAACCTGCTTTTATTTTTACTCTGTGTCTACGTTCTGCATTGAGTAAACTTATCTTTTGAATCTCTGAAGATTTAGCAATCCAAGGCTCTAAATCCATGTGGTTTTTCTCCAAAAAAATACAAATTCTCTGACTGTCGAGTTTATCATTCTTACCCCTTAAAAAACCGATGCTTTTCTTTAAATGAAGTGGATTTATAACAAAAACTAAAAGGTCCATATTACTTAGAACTTCGTAAAGTTCAAAATTATACCTTCCTGTATTTTCCATTCCTACAACGGTATCTGCAGTATTGGAGAAACTTTTGAAAAACTTTTTGATAGCTTTCGAATTATTCTCAATTTGATAATGCTGTGTTTTAGAACCTCCCTTAACGAAAACATCCAGAGTTAGTTTACTAATGTCAATTCCAATAAAAACTTTTTCCATAAATTTGTTTTGATTAATTGAAAGAGAAACTTATCATCATCTCAACTCCTTAATAATGGGCTCCAATCCCGAATTTCTATCTGAGTTTTTTGATAAGAAAGTGTTTAAGTCTTAATCGAACTATGAGTTTTGCTCGGAGTGATTATTAGTTTACTTAAACACTTGTCTCTTCTTAATAAAAGTATCAATTTTCTTTTTACAAATCTAAAGGAGTGTCCCGATGAAATCGGGATGTATCAAGAACCCGTGAACCGAAGCACAAAATCAGTCTTTAAAACAAAAATTTCTCGAGTAGGTTTTTGAAAAAAACCTACTCGAAGTGACGTTTCCTTTGTACGGTACAAGATACGCTACGTCAGTCGAGTGCTTCGTCAGTTCGAGTGTTTTTCGCAGCGTAGCGGAGAAAAATGTATCGAGAACCAGTGAACCGAAGGACATGATCTGTCTTTAAATCACAAACTTCTCGATAACTCGAAGTGACGGAAAGATTAAGTGTCTTTAAATACAAACAATCCCTTTCAAAACTGAAAGGGATTGTTGTTTACAATAAATTCGGATCATTAAATCCTTATAGAAACCGCAAAGTGGAATATTTATTAGAAATTAAATTAAAGATTCAAAGCCTTCTGATAAGCATTTTCTAAACCATCAAGATTTTTACCTCCTGCTGTTGCGAAGCCAGGATTTCCGCCGCCACCGCCTTGGATTTCTTTTGCTAAATCTTTCACAATTGTTCCAGCCTGATAACTTGTTGCCAGATCATCGGAAATTCCAACGGTAATCATTGGTTTTCCGTCGTAATCTGATAAAACAATCGTCACAGAAGTAGGGATTTCTTTCTTCAGTTGGAATACAATATCTTTTACCGAACCTGCATCCAACGATGTTTTCTTTACCAAAAGCTGTTTGTCGCCTTTGTGTTCGTAAGCCGTTTTCCAGTCGCCGATTTCGCCTTTTGCTTTTTCTTTTTTCAGAGATTCAACTTCAGATTTTAAGGCTGAATTTTCTTCGATTAATTTCTCAATTGATTTTACAATGTCTTTAGATTTCAACAATTGAGAAAGTTCAACAACCTGTTTTTCTAAACTCTTGAAATACTCTTCAGATTTGTCTCCGGAAATCGCTTCAATTCTTCTGATTCCTGCAGCAGCAGAACTTTCAGAATTGATTTTAAAATGACCGATTTCGCTGGTATGTTGTACGTGAGTTCCACCGCACAATTCTTTTGAACTTCCGAATTGGATCATTCTCACGCTGTCACCATATTTTTCACCAAATAATGCCATCGCACCTTTGTCAATCGCCTCCTGAATCGGAATATTTCTAAACTCCTGAAGAGCGATATTTTCTTTAATTTTTGCATTGACTTTTTCTTCAATCAAAGCCAATTCTTCTTCAGTCATTTTACTGAAATGCGAGAAGTCAAAACGCAGATAATCTGGACCAACAAATGAACCTTTCTGTTCAACGTGAGTTCCCAGAACTTCTCTCAAAGCTTCGTGCAACAAGTGGGTTACTGAGTGGTTTGCCTGGGAGTTTTTTCTTTCGCTTGCATTTACTTTAGCATAGAAAACAGCTCCAGCATCTTTCGGAAGTCCGTTGATTAAAGAAATGATCAGTCCATTTTCTTTTTTGGTTTCTAAAACTTCAAAGCTTTCAACTGCATTTTCCAAAACGCCTTTATCACCGATTTGTCCACCACCTTCAGGATAGAAAGGGGAGTTGCTCAGCACGATCTGATAAAATTCGCCATCTTTATTTTCTACTTTTCTGTATCTTGTAATGTAAGTTTCCGTTTCGATTTGATCGTAACCTACGAAAGTTTCTGGTTTTTCTTCCAAAACAACCCAGTCGTAAACCTTTGAAGCTGAGTCTTTTTTAGAACGTTCTTGTTGTTCTTTTCTTTTAGCTTTAAATCCAGGTATGTCAATTGTCAAACCTTTTTCTTCTGCAATAATTCTCGTTAGATCATCAGGGAAACCGTACGTGTCGTATAATTCAAAAACTTCCTGCGTTGGCAATACTTTTTTACCATCAGAAATAGTCTGCTGAATTAATTTTTCAACTCTTATCAAACCAGTTTCAATCGTTTTTAAGAAAGATTCTTCTTCACTCTTAATCACCTCAGTGACCAATTTTCCTTGCTTATCCAGTTCCGGGAAGAATTCTCCCATTTGGTTTTGAAGTACAGCCACCAATTCAAAGAGGAAAGGTTCTTTTCTGTCTAAAAATCTATAAGCGTAAGAAATTCCTCTTCTTAAAATTCTTCTGATCACATAACCAGCTCCTCCGTTTGAAGGCAACTGTCCGTCTGCAATCGCAAACGAAACAGCTCTGATGTGATCTACCACAACACGGATCGCAATATCTTTTTCGTCCGTTAAAATTCCTGTATATTTTTTTCCTGAAAGTTCTTCCACTTTAGCAATCAAAGGTGTGAAAACATCAGTATCATAATTGGATTCTTTTTGCTGTAAAGCCATACATAGACGCTCAAATCCCATTCCTGTATCAATGTGTCTTGCAGGAAGATTTTCAAGAGAGCCGTCAGCTTTTCTGTTGAACTGCATGAATACTAGATTCCAGATTTCCACAACTTGCGGATGATCATTGTTAACCAATTCCAATCCGGAAATTTTAGCTTTCTCCTCTGCACTTCTCAAATCAACGTGAATCTCCGAACAAGGTCCGCAAGGTCCGCTTGCACCCATTTCCCAGAAATTATCTTTCTTATTTCCGTTGATGATTCGGTCTTCAGAAATGAACTGTTTCCACAAATCATACGCTTCAGTATCTCTATCTAAATTTTCTTTTTCATCACCTTCAAAAATAGTGACGTACAAATTTTCTTTAGGAATTCCGTAAACTTCCGTCAACAATTCCCAAGCCCACGAGATGGCTTCTTTTTTGAAATAATCGCCAAAAGACCAGTTCCCCAACATCTCAAACATCGTATGATGATAGGTATCACGACCCACATCATCCAAATCATTATGCTTCCCGGAAACTCTTAAACATTTTTGAGTATCGGCAATTCTTGAGGCTTTAGGCTCTTTGTATCCTAAAAAATAATCTTTGAACTGCGTCATTCCAGAATTGGAAAACATCAGCGTAGGATCATCTTTCAACACGATAGGCGCTGAAGGGACGATGAGGTGGTTTTTACTTTTAAAATAGTCTAAAAACTGTTGTCTTATTTCCTGTGAAGTCATTTTTTATAGCTTTTGATATCAAAAAAATTGATAAGGATGCAAATTTAATATTTTTAAGTGATTGTAAGATACTGTTGTTCGGAATTTATAGATTTTCTGAATTGTTTTTTTACTAAGATTAAGATGATGATTTCAAAGACGTTTTTGTCATTCCGGAAGAATCTTACCGAGAGTCAAACGTTTAGATTCCTCCGGAATGACAAACTCTGGAAAAATATGATCAAAAATTTTCATTTAAACTCTAAATTAAAACCGCTCAGATTCGTTTTTTCGTATATATTATAAAAGAAATTGATCGTTGAAAATTAAACTTGAATACAATTTAATTTTAGCGTGAAATTTGCATCTAACAAAAGTGCTTTAACAAATTATGTCAAAAAAATGATTAACAAACAAAAAATGAAAAACATATTCATATTACTCGGGATGTTTCTCGGAATTGCCGTTTTTGCAGCCAGCTGCGGAGATTCTAAAAAAGTAAAACCAACAGAAACTAAAGAAGAAAATCAAAAAATTATGGAAGCAGGAAATGTAAAAGAAATTTATTTTGCAGGCGGATGTTTTTGGGGAACCGAACATTTATTTCAGCAAGTGAGAGGTGTAGTGGGAACTGAAGTGGGATATGCCAATGGAAAAACTAAAAACCCAACTTACGAAGAAGTGGTGAGTCATACGACAGGTTTCACGGAAGCGGTGAAAGTGAAATACGATGCTGATGAGGTAGATTTGAAACTGCTGATTGAACTTTATTTTAAATCTATTGATCCGACAACTCTGAACAGACAGGGAAATGATGTGGGAGATAATTACCGTAGCGGAATTTACTTTACTGATAAAAACACCGAAGCAATCGTAAAAGCTGAAGTTGAAAAATTAGCTAAAAATTATTCTAAGCCGGTCGTTGTAGAAGTTGAAACTTTAAAGAATTTCTACCGAGCAGAAGATTATCATCAGGATTATCTGAATGCAAACCCCGGTGGATATTGTCACATTGAACCAGGACTTTTTGAAGAAGCCAGAAAAGCAAATCCGCCAAAAGCGAAAAAATAAAATTGAAAAGTTGTCGAAAGGCAACTTTTTTAGTTTAAAAACCTTTCTTTGATGCTGAACATGGAGATGTTTAGGAAGATTAGGAAGCTGAAGATTAGGTAGAAGGCTTCTTTTGGAAGTTGGCTAAGTTGAAATTTGAATTTTGTATAACCTTTATAATAATCATTTTCTTCCACATACGTATTTATAACTCCACCACAAATTGAAACGTAATCCATCTCTTTTATATCAGGGTCTTGATAATTAACGGTTGCGAAAAGATGCCCTGTTTTGTTTAAATCTAAACCGTAAGTTTCCTGCTGAGCAATAGCCATATCATTAAGTAAAGAAGCAAAATCACCGTAAGTATTGTTGTTATCTAAAATAAATTCGATACCTGTTTCTTTCTCGTTTCTTTTTTGAAGTTCCTTAAGTTTTGAAACATAAAATGCAGAATTGTTTTTTGCGGAATTTGGCTGAACGATTATTTTTTGATAATTCCAGTTTCTAAGAGGTTCAAAAGAATAATTGTATTTAGCAGGAAGTCCCATATCCATAACATTTGGAATTGGTTCACTTAGTTTTCGATTCCCAAAATGCCAAAACAAAACAGGAATTAATAATGCACTTATTAAGCCCGGAACATAGTATATTTTCTTTCCTGAAATCATTGGTTTAAATTTAAATAAAAAAAGTGACTCAATAATGAATCACTTTCGTATTTGAATAATTTATATATGATAACTAAAAAATTACCAATCTCTTTTCTTTAAAATCCAGTAAGAACCAACGATGAAAATGGCACACCAAACCAGACAAGCAATTAAACTTTCTGTAGGGTAGGTGAATTCATATTTCAAACCCATAGCTTTTGCTAAATTCAATCTGAGCATAGGGTTCGGAATTAAACTTGACATGCTTTCTAAAGGTAAAAGCTTGCTGAAGAAAAATTCGTTTTGAAGAACTTCATTTCTTTGTGTTCCCTGCATTCCGCTTACTTTGGAGAACGTTTCAATACCACCAAGAATTGATTCGCCAATCCAGATCACAAAAAATGCTAAAAATACAAAGATCGATTTTCTTAATAAAATGGAGAGAAACATCAGGAAACAGAAGAATGAAAACAATTTAACGAAATAATTTCCAACAAAAAATATTTCTTTGTAAACCATTTCAGAATCCGTTACTGTAGAATAACTGTTACCTAAAAACAAGGTAATTGCAAACACGATAATTGTAGAAATAAGTGTAAAGATGGTAATCGTCAACAATTTTGAACCAATAAATTCTTCTCTGCTCAGCCCGTCAATGGTATTTTGCTTAAACATTCTGTTGCTGAATTCCTGTGAGATGGAAAAAACAATAATTAGACCTAAGAAAATCTTCAGCAAACCAACAATATAAGTAGTGAAATTCCAGATTTCAGGGAAGTTGTAGATGCCTTGCTCTTTTAAATTAATGGTTTCGCCAAACAGTTCAAAATCGAATAAACCGATACATAGCAGCGCAATTAAAATGGCAAAATAAAAGATCGTGAAAACCTTAAATGGTCTGTAATTCAAGTTTTTATAATATTCTAGTTTTAATAGTTTCATCATGATTATTTGTTTTTTACAAGTTCAAGGAATTGAGTTTCAAGCGATTGTTTTTTCTTAGCTAAATGGGATAAGAAAATACCTTTCTCAGCCAATTTTTGGTTTAATCCTGATGCGGAAATCGAAGCATCATCACGAATCTGAGCTTTAATTATTTCACCATCAATTTTCACTAAAGTAAACCACTGAAGTTCTTCCAAAGCACTTAAAAGTGAAGTATTGTTGTCAGCTTTTAATTCAAAAAATCCGGTGTTGGTGGTCATTCCGTCTACGCTTCCTGAGTAGATGGCGTTTCCTTCTTTCAAAACAATCACATGGCTGCATATTTTTTCGATCTCATCCAAAAGGTGACTTGCGATGATAATCGTGATGCCCTGTTTTGCAATCGACCCGATAATTTCTCTGATTTGGATGATTCCTTCAGGGTCTAAACCGTTTGTAGGCTCATCTAAGATCAAAACTTCAGGATTATTCAGCAAAGACGATGCGATTGCCAAACGCTGTTTCATTCCTAAAGAAAAGGTTTTGAAAGTATCTTTTTTTCTTTCTAAAAGTCCGACAGTATTCAGAACTTCGTCAATTCTTGTGTGCGGGGTTCCTTTGATTTCAGCAACAATTTTAAGATTAGTTTCAGCACTTAAATATGGATAAAAGTTAGGTTGCTCGATAATGGCGCCTATTTTTTTCAGCGTTTCAGAATCTGTCCCTTTTTTGCCAAACCAAAACCAGTCACCACTTGTGGGATTGATTGTGGAGAGAAGCATTCCGAAAGTAGTAGATTTTCCGCTTCCGTTCGGGCCGAGAAGTCCGTACACGTTGCCTCTTTCCACATCAAAGGAAATATTGTTGACAACAACTCTCTTGAATTTTTTAGTCAGATTTTTGACCGATAAAACTTTTTCCATGTTATTTATTGTATATGCAATAGGTTTCTCTTTTTCGTGAAATGTTACAGCGATATTTGAATAATGTTAAAAAAAAGTAAAAAGAACCAGGTATGAAGAACCAAGTAGAAAGTAAAAAGTATTTTTGATAAACTTCCAACTTCCAACTTCCAACTTCCAACTTCCAGCTTCCAGCTTCCAAAAACTGTCATCCATCTTCTGAAAAATTTCATTAATTTTGATTCAAAGATGATTTATGAAGTTAATAGAACTTGCAAAAGAATTGAATGTGTCACCGGAAAGCATCAAACAGTTTATTCAGGATTTTGATCTGGATCTGATTGATTGTATATCGACTCAATTTGAAGTGAAAGAAGATTTTGAAAAATTTGCCCGCGAAAACATAGATTTTTTAAAGCAATATGAGAATGATTTAGACGAAAACAAAACAGTCGATCAAATAGCAGAAACCATCAATCAGCCGAAAGAAAAGATTGAAAAAGCGATGCGTGAAGGTCAAACCAATATTTATGACAACGGATTTTTTCGCTCGTCGGTTTCAAGTTATGGAATTGATAATAAATTAGGCGGCAATTATCAATTTGTCTACAATTATTTTGGCAATAAAACCAAGCTTCAGCAAAGAGATTTTATCGGTTACAGAGATTTATTCTTTTATATTTCAGGGGTTTTGGAGCCGTTTTTAAATCCGCAACAAATCAAAGATTGGGGTATCAACAAACCTGTAGGGATTATTTTGTACGGCCCTCCGGGAAGTGGTAAGATTTTTTGGGCAACTAAAATTGCTGAAATCATCAATTATAAATTTAAAGAAGTCAAGAAACATTACTTAGGAACCTCATTTGTTGACGGAATTCAAACCAATTTCAACGATTTTCTTTTAAAAATGATGAAAGAAGATAAGGTTTTGCTATTTCTTGAAGATTTTGATGAAATCATGATGGCGAGAAGTGCTGAAAATAATGTCGCTTCCTGCAATCTTGAATCTCAGGAAGTGATTCTTCATTACATTTCAAAATTTGAAAGCGAGGATGTTCTTATGGTGGGTTCAGCCAATTCGGTTGCGGATATTGATAAAGAAATTCTGGCACCTGGGAGATTTGATGTTGTAATTCCTGTTTTTCCTCCTAATGCTGCGGAAAGATCAGAGATTATTCTATATTCAATGACTAAAAATTTGGATAAAGATTCTCTGCTTTTTAAAATACTTAAAAATAACAAAGCTGATAAAATTCCTTTTTGGAGCAATATTGCATCTAAAATGAAAGTCTTCAGCAACACCATGTTAATTGATTTTACCCAAAGCTTAAAGAAACGGATTAAAAACCGTTACCAGAAAACAAAAAACGAAAAGTTAATCATTGATGAGACTCTTTTAAATGGTGCTTTGCGTGATGCGGGTGCAAAATTAACCGAAGAATATCTCAACCAAATTGCTCAGTTTTTAAATGATGTTATCATCAATAATTTAGATGATTTCCAGATGCGAATTCATTCTCTAAAATCTGAGTTGGAATCTTACAAAGAGGTGGAAATACCGAGAAGAGAAATAGGTTTTCAGCACAATGATGAAAGTGAGGCTTAAGTATGGATTTAGAAACTCAAAACTCTCAACTTTAAATCTTATTTTTGCAAAAAAGAATTATTCGTGATCAACAACGACCAGATAAAAGAAATTCAATCAAGAATTGAAGACCTTCATAAATATCTTCAAATAGACAAAAAGAAGATAGAAATTTCTAATGATGATGAAAAAACAGCAGCTCCGGAATTTTGGGATAATCCTAAAACAGCTGAGGTGTTCCTAAAACAACTGCGTTCTAAGAAAAAGTGGGTAGAAGATTTTGAAGAGATCAATACTCAGTTTGAAGACTTGCAGGTTTTAATGGAATTTGCCAAAGAAGATCCCGATTCTGAAAAAGAATTGGATGAAAGCTTTCCAATTCTCATGGAAAAAATTGAAAACATCGAGTTCAAAAATATGCTTTCCAATGAAGGTGACGAACTTTCGGCGGTTCTTCAGATTACAGCGGGAGCAGGTGGAACGGAAAGTTGTGACTGGGCAGCCATGCTGATGAGAATGTACAACATGTGGGCAGAAAAGCAAGGATATAAAATAAAAGAACTCAACTATCAGGAAGGTGAAGTTGCCGGTGTGAAAACCGTAACCTTAGAAATTGACGGCGAATATGCTTTTGGTTATTTAAAGGGTGAAAATGGTGTTCACAGATTGGTAAGAATCTCTCCGTTTGATTCTAATGCAAAGCGTCATACGAGTTTTGTTTCAGTCTATGTTTATCCTTTGGTGGATGATACGATTGAAATTAACATCAATCCTGCTGATATTTCATTTGAAACCATGCGAAGTTCAGGAGCGGGTGGGCAGAACGTAAATAAGGTAGAAACTGCCGTTCGTCTTCGTCACGCACCAACTGGTATTATCATTGAAAACTCAGAATCTCGTTCTCAACTTCAGAATAAAGAAAAAGCAATGCAACTCTTGAAATCTAGATTGTATGAAATGGAATTGGAAGAAAGACTGAGAGCAAGAAACGAAATCGAAGCCGGAAAAATGAAAATAGAGTGGGGAAGCCAGATCAGAAATTATGTGATGCACCCTTACAAATTAATAAAAGATGTACGCTCAGGTCACGAGACTTCAGATGTTGATGGTGTGATGAACGGAAATCTTACACCATTCCTCAAAGCGTTTCTGATGGCAGACGGAACGGCGGTTTCGGATGACGATCTCGACCTATAAAATATCATGTTTACATTTTTGTTAAAATATGCTAATATGTTTTCAGCATAATTTTATTAAGCTTATTTTTGTTCATCATCATTACATATGGAAGATTACAATAGCTGGAGAGATTTATTAAACCCCGAATTTTACATCAACATGGGTGGGTTTTGGGTTATTTTGTTCATTATTTTTGCCGAGACAGGCTTGTTTGTAGGGTTTTTCCTTCCGGGAGATTCACTGCTTTTTGTGTCAGGAATTTATGCCGTAGATATCATTTCACAAACATTTGGTTCTACAGGAAGTGATTTTTTAGACACCACTCTTTTGGCATCTGCTGTTGCAATTGCTGCAATCATAGGGAATCAGGTAGGGTATTGGTTTGGTAGCAAAACAGGCCCGGCTTTGTACAAAAAACAAGATACTTTTCTTTTTAAGAAAAAATATCTTTATCAGGCACATGATTTTTTTGAAAAAAATGGTGCATTAGCTGTTATTATGGCTAGATTTTTACCTGTGGTAAGAACTTTTATGCCAATCGTTGCTGGTATTGTAAGGATGGATAAAAAAGCGTTTCTGCGTGATAATATTATCGGTGGTGTGCTTTGGTCTTTCAGTTTGATTTTTGCAGGACATTATCTTGATAAATTATTCATGGATCAATTTGGAATTAATCTGAAAGAAAAACTAGAATTTATCATCATCATTATTGTTTTGGTTACTACTGTTCCTGTAATTCTTAAATTTATGTTTGGAGCACCAAAAGAAAACCCGAAATTGGAAGATGAGGTTTTGGAAGATTTGATTGACAAAGAAAAATAATCGAAAATAAAAGATAAAAAAATAACCTGCAGTTTTGCGGGTTATTTTTTTATCCATTCCAGAATGTTGGGATAAATAATGCTGTCTCTTTTAGTTTTGTTGAAAAATCTCGGTGCATGACCGGTTTTATCCATAAAAACCAATTTGTGGGGTACATTCATCGCTGTCAAAGCTGAATCTAGTGCCAAACCTTGTTTTTGATTGACCAAAAAATCCTGATTTCCCTGAAATAAAAGGGTCGGAACATTGGTAATATTAGCAATCGGACTTGCTTTTTGGAATTCTTCAGATAAGTTTTTTCGGTCAAATTTACTTCCTACCATTTTCTGTACAGTTCCTGAAGTATATTTTGAATAAAATGAATTTAAATATTCCGGAGAATAAAAATCTGTCGGGCCACTTAACGAAATAATTTTCTTAATCTTATCTGAATTCTGATAGCCGTAAAGAAGAGCTAAATGTCCGCCTGCACTTTCTCCCAAAAGTATATAGTTGTCGGGAAGAAGTTCTGCTTTTTCAGAAAGTGAGTTGAATGTCTCAATCGCTGATTGAATGTCTTTCAACTGATCTCTATAAGTGAAATGCTTTGAAACCAAACGGTAATTCATATTCACACTCGGAATATTATTTTCAAAAAGCATCTTTTGAATTTTAATCATGTGTTCCTTTCGACCGTACTTCCATGCGCCACCATGAAGAATTAAAACGACTGGCGAATCTGTAGCATAATCTGCAGGGAGAAAAATATCCATTTTCTGGCGTTTGTGTTCGCCATATTTTAGATTATAAATTTTTTGACTGTCTTTTCCCACCCAAACTCTGAATTTTGTATTGCATGAATTTAAAATCAAGCCTATCAATCCTAAAACAAAGAAATGGTAATTGAGAATCAGCTTTTTCATAGAGTAAAGGTAAGGAGAATTTTATTTTATGTTTGAATTAATAATCTTAAATCAGTCATCAAAATCAAATTAAATCTATATTTTTGTATGACTTAACATTTATTAAAAAAATATTAAAATACTATGGCTTCTGGTTTTTTTGCGATTTTAGATGATATCGCTGCTTTGATGGATGATGTTGCTGTAACAAGTAAAATTGCAACCCAAAAAACAGCAGGTATTTTGGGTGATGATTTGGCGGTAAACGCAGAAAAAGCGACGGGTTTCCTTTCTTCAAGAGAGATTCCTGTATTGATGAAAATTATGAAAGGTTCGTTTATCAATAAGTTGATTATTGTTCCTTTTGTTTTCCTCTTAGAGTGGCTGTATTCGCCTGCTATTAAAATTATTTTAATCATTGGCGGATTTTATCTGGCTTATGAAGGTGTCGAAAAAATTGTAGAATTTTTATTTCACAGAGAAAAAAAAGGTCACGAGGTGATTGAGGAGGCTGACGATGTGATTGAAGAAGGCGAAGAAGCTGAAAAAACTAAAGTGAAATCTGCTGTTACAACTGATTTTATATTGTCGCTGGAGATTGTCATTATCGCATTGGCGGCGGCAAAAGATGGCTACGAAGCTCTGAAATCTGAGTTTAATCCATTGCTTGTAGAGATAGTTACCGTTTCAGTGGTTTCTATTATTGCTACGGTTGGCGTTTACGGAATTGTAGCATTAATTGTGAGAATGGATGATGCCGGCTTTAAATTAATTAAAAAAAGTAATGATAAAGGCTTTTTTGGAAAATTAGGGCATCTGCTGGTTAAAGCACTCCCTTTTGTTATAAAAGCTTTAGGAATCATAGGAACCATCGCCCTGATTTTGGTTGCAGGCGGAATTTTTGACCACAATATTGATTATCTTCATCATGCACTACCAACATGGAATGAGATGCTGAAGCAAGTTATTTTTGGAATCGCTGGAGGATTAATTGCGTTGGCAATTATTAGTGGCGGAAAGAAAATGTATTCATTAGCAACAAAGAAATAATTGTTAGATCTTGATAAAAAATCCTGCCTCAGTCTTTTGTAGCAGGATTTTGTTTTTTTAAATTTTATGAAAAATTAGTTTTCTTTAAGCCATTTATCAATTTCAGCAAAACTTTCAGCCGCATCTTCAACCCACGGAAAATGACCTGCCTTTTCTATCAATACCAATTTAGAATTAGGTAACGTTTTGTGCAGTTGTTCAGCAAATTCAGGTAAATTATTGGTGTCTGATTTTCCATTCAGAATCAATGTTTTTGTTTTAATCTCGGAGAATCTTTTCTGTTGATTATAATAATACTTCAATTCTTTCTCTTGCTGAGGTAATTGACCGTTCACAGGTTTTCTTCTTCCTGCTTTTGAAATTTCTTTCATGATTGGAATTACTTTTTGTGAAGATTCTTCATTATAGCACCACCATTTTAAAGGAACTTCTGATAAATCTCTTCCGTCCGGAGCTTTTTCGGTTTTGTGGGTGTACATATAGTCCCAGTCTTTTACGACCTGCGAAAACCATTCAGATTCTTTTATTCTTTTGTTTTCAGATTCTTTTTTTCTATTATAAACCTTTTCTGGTGATGCGATTAAAGAAGTTCCCATTAATATCATTCCCTCAACATGATTCGGATGTTCCAGACTATAAAGTATGGCGATTCCGCTTTGGTCAGAATGCCCGAAAAACCAGATTTTATCGACGTTGAGTTTCTTTCTTAGTTCTTCAATTTCTAAAACACTTTTCTCAAGGCTATAATCTTCCACGTTCTTTGGTACAGCTGATTTTCCGGTTCCACGTGAATCATAATAAACCATTGTGAAATTTTTTTCTAAAGGTTGTAATGTCAATTCATACCCTGTTTTCCCTGAATTAGGGTGTCCTGCAAACATCACCGGGCCGTTTCCTTTGATGGTGTAGTTGATGCTGATACCGTCAATTTTTTCTGTGAAATTTCCGTTTTTAAGCTCTTGTGCGCTTGCAAAAAAGATAAAAAATGAATGGGTTATAATCAATGCTTTCAGTCTGAAGTTCATAGATGGCAATAAATGGTTTAAAAAGCCAAATTTAAATTATATCTTAAAAAAATATGAATTATTTTCTTTAAATAAAATGAGTAGAACTTAGAATTCGTTCTGTAATTAGTATTAAATATTTATTTTTGCAGAAATTGAAACATTGAATTATCATTAAATTTAATGAACTTCACTTTCAATAAACTATGGGTAGAAATTTATCAATTGATGTTTTAAAAATAATACTGGCATTTTTTGTCGTTTTTCTACATATGAATTTTTTGAAAGAAACGTATCCTGCTTTGAGTTACATCTTAGTCAACGGACTTTTCAGAATTGCCGTTCCCGTTTTTTTAGTCATTACTGGATTTTATTTTTTCCATATCGACAATAAAGTAAAACTGAAAAAATGGCTTTTCAGAACGTTTTTATTGTATGCCATCTGGATGTTGATTTATATTTCTTATTGGAAAGATAACGAACAAATTTGGCTGACTGTCATTTTCGGATACCATCATTTATGGTATTTAATAGGAACTTTTTTTTCGGGAATTATTCTTTACTTTTTAAGAAACCAAAATTCAAAATTATTGATTGCTCTGGCGTTAGGTTTTTTCTTATTGGGTTACGGAGTTCAGGTTTTAGGGAATCTTCACTACTTTAAAAACGAAAATGATTCGGTGCTGAATATGTATCTGCTCTACCGAAATTTCCTTTTTGTGTGTTTCCCTTTTTTAACCATTGGATTTTTGATCAATAAACACAAAATTGATTTATCAGAATATAAAAATTCTTCGCTACTGGTAATTCTGTCTGTCTTGTGTGTCGTTGCCGAAGCTTTTTTTAACTACAAAAATATCAGCAGTGAAAGTACCGATATTTTGTTTTCTCTAATTTTTGCGAGTCCTTTGCTGTTCTTGTACTGCCAGAAAATCTATGTCAAAACCACTTCGAAAATTTTAGCCAGTTTTTCTACAGCAATTTATGTGGTGCATCCGCTGATTATGAAATCTGATTTTTATAAAAATATTCAGTCGTATAAAATCCTGATCTTTTTAGCGATTTTAATTCCGGTAAGCTTTGGCTTGGTTTATCTCAACAAGAAATTGAAATATTTGCTTTAAATTAATCTAATCCTGACCATTCATCGGAAGAATCATTCCGGCTTGATCGTATTTCAGTTCTCTTACTTTAAGGCTTCTCAGATAACTTTTCCCACCAGAATTTTTAGAATCATGATAAAAAAGATACCATTTTTTATCAATTTCTACGATGCTGTGATGTGTTGTCCAGCCAACGACTGGCGTCAGAATTTCACCTTGAAATGTAAACGGTCCATAAGGATTATCTCCGACAGCGTAAACGAGTTTATGGGTTTCTCCGGTAGAGTAGGAAAGGTAATATTTGTTGTCGTATTGATGAATCCAAATACCTTCAAAAAAACGTCTGTGCTGATCTCCTGATTTTAACTGATTTCCGTTTTTGTCTACAATTAAAACATCTTTTGGTTCCTCAGCCAGTTCTTTCATATTGCTTTTCAGTAAAGCAATTTTTGGCAATAAAGCGTTTTCGTCTTTCTGAAGTTCAGGATAATCTTTAGAATGCTTATTATTTCGGTATTCTTGAAGCTGACCGCCTTTTAATCCTCCAAAATAAATATAATATTGTCCATGATCATTTAAAACCGTTGGGTCAATGCTGTACGTTCCGCTAATTGGAGTTTTTTCAGCTTTAAAAGGCCCAGTCGGACTTTTACTTGAAGCTACCCCAATTTTAAATAAATCATTGTGATCTTTTGCAGGAAAATAAAGATAGTATTTGTTTCCTTTTTTAGCAACATCAGGAGCCCAAAGCTGTTGTTTTGCCCAAGAAATATCTCTTAATTTCAACGCAATGCCGTTGTCTTTTGCTTTCTGATTCACATTGTTTAACGTCAGAACATGATAATCTTTCATGTTAAAGTGAGCTCCGTTGGCAGCATCTTTCACATCAGTCTGAATATCATGAGATGGATAAATGTAAATTTTACCATCAAAAACATGCACAGAAAAGAGTCTGCAAAATACAAATGATCAAATAAATATTTTGGACTTTCCTGTGCGTAACCGATTACACCGAATAATGTAAGAATGATAAATTTTCTCATGAATTGGGCTTCCGTAATTAGTTTTACGAAAAAAGAGAAAATTTTTAGTTTAAATTATAATTCATAATCACCAGTCTCAAGATAAAATGTACAAAGTCTTGCTGTGCATCATTTCTGCTAATGAGTTTGTTTTTGTATTCGTAAGTTCCGAAAACCTTTATCAGGGTTTTATAAGTATTATAATCTTCATCCTTGATTCTGATTTTCACGTGCCCGTCTTTTCTTTTGATCAGTTGATCATCTAAAGTTCTCACTTTAAACAATACTTCACAAGATTTTGGAACAAGTCCATAATATCGCTCTACAATATTTACTTTGAATGCATCAAAAATTATTGTATTAAATACAAGATTACCATTAGAGTCTGGCGTACGAAGTTGAAGTTGATAGTTCATTTTGAATTGCTACCTTAAAGATATAAATAATTTAATATACTATGAAAGTGAAAAAGAGACTTTTTGCAAAGCCTCTTTTATTTTTTTAATTGAATAGATCTTTCACCTTATCAAAGAAAGTCTTTTCCTTTCCGGATGGTTCTGCAACCATGTCACCACTAGACATTTGCTTTTCAAAGAAATCTTTTTGTTCTTTGTTTAGCGTTTGCGGCGTCCATACATTGATGTGGATAAACATATCGCCTTTTCCATAGCTGTCAATGCTTGGTAAACCTTTCCCTGCTAATCTTAAGATTTTCCCGGATTGAGTTCCTGCATCTACGGTGATTTTTACTTTTCCACCAACAGTTGGTATTTCTTTTTTAGTTCCTAAAGCCGCTTCGGCAAAAGAAACATATAGTTCCTGATGAAGATTGTCACCTTCTCTTTTGATGGTTTTGTCTACTTCTTCCTCTACGATTACCAATAAATCTCCAGGAATTCCACCGAAAGGTGCATCATTTCCTTTTCCTCTCACATTCAATTGGATGCCGTCTCTTGCACCTGCAGGAATGTTGATCGAAATTTCCTCCTCATCTTTTATTAAACCTTGTGCATTAGCTCCGGCAGGAATTTTGTCGGCAACTTTCCCAATTCCCTGGCAAGTTCCACAAGTGGTCTGCGTTTGCATTTGTCCGAACATTGTATTCATCACCTTCATCTGAACTCCGGCTCCGTTACAAGTAGGACAGGTCTTTGAAGTGGCACCTTCTGCCATCTTCATTTTTTTTACTTTAAGAGTTTTTTGGGTTCCGTTCACCATCTCTTCAAGATTCAGCTTGATTCTGATTCTTAAATTAGAACCTTTCACCTGCTGACGACCTCCGCCGCCACCGCCGAATCCTCCAAATCCACCGCCGAAAATGTCGCCAAACTGACTGAAGATGTCTTCCATATTCATTCCGCCACCGAAGCCACCGCCGCCGTAACCTCCGGCACCGCCCATTCCGGCGTGTCCGTATTGGTCATAACGAGCTTTTTTATTGTCGTCGCTCAATACTTCGTAAGCTTCTGCAGCTTCTTTAAATTTTTCTTCAGCCCCTTTATCTCCCGGATTTTTATCTGGGTGATATTTGATTGCCATTTTTCGGTATGCTTTCTTTATTTCGTCGGCACTCGCAGATTTGCTGACCTCAAGAACCTCGTAATAATCTCTCTTTGACATATATAATTATAATTGATGATAGATGAATAATAATTGCTATAAGATTAATTATCACTCATCATTTATCATTAATGAATTTTAGTTTCCTGTTACAACTTTTGCAAAACGAATTACTTTGTCACCTAAAGTATATCCCGTTTCGATAACATCTACGATTTTACCTTTCAAATCTTCAGATGGAGAAGGAATTTGTGTAATTGCCTCGTGGTAGTCAACATTAAAGCTGTCACCCGCTCTTACTTCCATGATTTTTAAACCTTTCTCAGTTAATTTGTTTTTAAACTTGTTGTAAATCAATTCAACTCCCTGAAGGTCGGCTTCGTTACCATTTTTAGCGATTTCTTTTAAAGCTCTTTCAAAATCATCCAAAACACCTAGCATAGAAACCATCATCTCTTGGTTGGCGTAAGTGAAGAAGTCCATCTTCTCTTTTGAAGTTCTTTTTTTATAGTTTTCAAACTCTGCGTACAATCTGATGTAACGGTCTTTTTCTACTGCCAAAAGTTCTTCTGCAGTAGGAATTTCTGTCACATTTTCTTCTGTTGTAGTTTCCGTCTGAGGATTGATTTCTTCCTGATTATTGATATTTTCTTCGTTGATATCCTGATTTTCCATGTTTCAATAACTTTTTATAACACATCTTTGTCAAAGATTTTGCCAAAGAAAAAATCAGGACATTTAGGCAGACTAAAGATGACGATTAAAAAGATAATCGCGGATTCTCTCAAAGCTTTAAATTAATTATTTACAATTTAGCGTTGTTTTTTTATGAAAACTTAAAACCATTCTCACAATTTTTCTCTCTCAATCAAAATCCGTATTTTTGTGCATCTAAAAAGTAAAAGAAAGAATGAATTCCTACAAAAATCCATTGGAAGAGCGTTACTCCAGCCAAGAAATGTTGTTTAACTTTTCTCACAACAACAAATTCCAGAATTGGAGAAAGCTTTGGATCGCTTTGGCTGAGATTGAAAAAGACTTGGGTCTTGATATTACAGACGAGCAAATTGCAGAGTTGAAAGCCAATGTTGACAATATCGATTATGATAAAGCGGCAGAATATGAAAAGAAATTCCGTCATGATGTGATGGCTCACGTTCACGCTTATGGTGATGTGGCACCTTCGGCAAAAGGAATTATTCACTTGGGAGCAACTTCAGCTTTTGTAGGAGATAATACTGACCTAATTCAGATCCGTGACGGACTTTTAATTTTAAAGAAAAAGTTGGTTAACGTGATGAAAAATCTGGCTGATTTTTCAATTCAATATAAAGACCTTCCGACTTTAGGATTCACCCATTTCCAACCAGCTCAGTTGACAACCGTTGGAAAAAGAGCTACACTTTGGTTACAGAGTTTGGTTCTTGACATCGAAGAGTTGGATTTCTTCCTTGAAACTCTACGTTTTAGAGGGGTAAAAGGAACAACCGGAACTGCTGCAAGTTTCTTAGAACTTTTCAACGGCGATTATTCTAAAGTTAAACATTTAGATAAAGAATTGTCAAAAAGATTTGGTTTCGAAAAAGTTTTCGGAGTTTCTGGACAAACTTATGACAGAAAGATTGATGCTAAAGTTGTTGCTTTATTAGGAAATATCGCTCAATCTGCACATAAATTCACAAACGATTTACGTCTTCTTCAAAATTTGAAAGAAATTGAAGAACCATTCGAGAAAAACCAAATCGGTTCATCTGCAATGGCTTACAAACGTAATCCAATGAGAAGCGAAAGAATCGGAGCTTTAGCAAAATATGTAATGTCTTTAACGACAAGTTCTGCAATGGTCGCTTCAACACAGTGGTTTGAAAGAACATTAGATGATTCTGCAAACAAGAGATTAACAATTCCACAGGCGTTTTTAGCGGTTGATGCAATTCTATTGATTTGGAACAACATCATGAATGGAATAGTGGTTTATCCAAACAGAATCAACAAACATATTATGGAAGAACTTCCTTTCATGGCGACAGAATATATCATCATGGAAGAAGTGAAAGCTGGTGGCGACCGTCAGGAAATCCACGAAGTAATCAGAGTTCACTCTATGGAAGCTTCGAAACAGGTAAAAGAAGAAGGAAAAGAAAACGATTTGATCGAAAGAATCTTAAATGATCATTCTTTAAAACTTGATAAATCAAAATTAAAAGAAGTTCTCGACCCGAAAAACTTCATCGGTTTTGCGCCAATACAAACGGAAGAGTTCATTGCTAATGAAGTTCAGCCTATTTTGGATGCCAACAGCGAATTGATTGGTTTAGAATCTGATCTGAAAGTATAAATTACATGCAGTCTTTCGGGCTGCATATTTTAATTTTATAATTAAGTTTTGTATTTTAGTTGAATAGCACTTCAAAATTATAGGAATATTCTGAGGAGATTCTGACTCGAAGAAATTTATGAAAGAAGATAATTATTTGTCTGCCATTGATGTCAATTTGATAAAGAACATTAAACATATTGTTCTCAAGGCTCGGGCAAATACTTATCAAAGAATAAATAAAGAATTAATTCTTACCTATTGGGAAATTGGGAAAGAAATTGTGGAGGCGGAAAAGAGAAATAATATTGATTATTCCACATCAAGACAGATTATTCTAAAATTATCTAAACTGTTGACAAAAGAAATTGGAAAAGGTTTTTCTCGCTCTAATTTGTTCAATATGAGGAAGTTTTATTTGGAATATTCAAGTGTCCAGTCAACGACTGGACAGTCTGAAGTTCTTTTATTATCTTCCATACAACTTACGTGGACACATATTTGCGAATTACTCATCATTGAAGATAAAAACAAAAGAAGTTTTTACGAAAAAGAAACGGTGAATGCGCATTGGTCGATTCGGGAATTGAAAAGACAAATTGACAGTTCTCTTTACGAAAGGCTTTTGCTGTCTCAAGGAAAATCTAACAAAGAAAAGGTTTATGAGCTTTCTAAAAAGGGACAAGAGCTTAGTAAGGCTGAAGATATTCTAAAAAGTCCTTATGTTTTCGAATTTCTGGGAATACCGGAAAATAAACCTTTGCTTGAAAAAGATTTAGAAAGAAAACTAATCCGCCATATCGAAGATTTTTTGTTAGAATTAGGAAAAGGATTTATGTTCGTAGGTTCACAACAAAGAGTAACCATCAATAATACACACTATTATGTTGATATGGTTTTCTACAATAAAATTTTGCAATGCTATATTTTAATAGAATTGAAAACCACAAAACTAAATATTTCAGATGGTGGCCAACTAAATACTTACCTTAATTATTACAAGACAGAAGTGAATGATGATAATGACAATCCGCCAATCGGAATTATTTTGTGTGCTGAAAAAGATGAAATTACAGCAGAATATATTTTGGGTGGATTTGAAAATAATCTTTTTGCCTCAAAATATATTACTGTTTTGCCGGATAAGCAAAAGTTAATAGAAGAAGTTGAAAATGTGATGAATATTAGTAAATAAAACTTATTTTCATCTCAATAAAAATAATAAATCTAATAAACGATTTTAGAAAATGAAAGGCTAAAATCTCATATCTATAAAAATGAACAAAAGAATTTTCGTAGAAAAAAGAGGAATTTTCGATGTAGAAAGTCCAAAAATTTTTGATGAAGTAAAAGCGGTGGTTCCGTCTATCCAAAGCGTAAAAGTGTATAACGTTTACGATATTTTTGGATTAAATGATGGTGAATTCGAAAAAGTTGTAAACAGCACTTTCGTTGATCCTGTTACCGATATTTTAATCGAAGAAAATCCTGCAAAAGGAGTTTATTTCGCATTAGAATTTTTACCGGGACAATATGACCAACGTGCCGATTCTGCTCAAAAGTGTATCGCTTTACTGACTGAAAATGAAAAATCTAAGGTAAGAAGCGGTAAGCTCATCGAGTTTGAAGGCGTTTCTGAATCTGATTTGGCAAAAATCAAAGACCTTCTCATCAATAAAGTAGAATCTCAGGAAAAAGATTTATCAACTTTAGATATTCCTGCAGAAGAAACTCCGTCAAAAGTGATTATTCACGAAGGTTTTATCAATTTTGATGATGCTCAGATTGAAGAATTCTTTAATAATCATGGCTTTGCTTTAGGTCTGGATGATTTAAAATTCATTCAGGAATATTTTAAAACTGAAAAAAGAAATCCTACAGAAACAGAACTGAAAGTTTTAGATACATATTGGAGTGACCACTGCCGTCATACAACGTTTGAAACAGAATTGTCAAATATTGAATTTGAAGGACAGTTTAAACATACATTGGAAACTATTTTCAATGATTATATCGAAAAAAGAAAATTCTTAGGACGCGAATTAAAACCAATTTCCTTGATGGATCTGGCGACAATTTGCGGAAGATATTTCCATAAAACAGGAAATTTGGACAACTTGGTGGTTTCCGATGAGATTAACGCTTGTACAATCCAAATCGAAGCTGAATATGATGGTAAAAAAGAGCCTTGGTATTTATTATTTAAAAACGAAACACACAATCACCCGACGGAAATTGAACCTTTTGGTGGTGCTTCAACGTGTTTAGGAGGAGCAATCAGAGATCCTTTGTCAGGACGTTCATTTGTTTTCCAGGCGATGAGATTAACGGGTGCTGCAGATGTTCTGGAGCCGGTTGATCAAACTTTGCCAGGGAAATTACCTCAAAAAACAATCACAAAACAGGCGGCTAACGGATATTCATCTTACGGTAACCAAATCGGTTTGGCGACTACAATGGTTTCCGAAATCTACGATGAAGGCTACAAAGCAAAAAGAATGGAAGTTGGTTTCGTTACCGGAGCAGTTCCTGTGGATTGGGTAAGACGTGAAAAACCTGAAGCTGGTGATTCTATCATCATTTTAGGAGGTGCGACGGGTCGTGATGGTGTTGGTGGAGCAAGCGGAAGTTCAAAAGAACAGGACGAAACTTCTATTCACACGATGAGTTCTGAAGTTCAGAAAGGAAATGCCGTTGAAGAGCGTAAAATTCAGAGATTGTTCAGAAATCCAGAAGTGACGAGATTGATTAAAAAATCTAATGACTTCGGAGCTGGAGGTGTTTCCGTAGCAATCGGTGAAATCGCTGATTCTTTGGAAGTTAATCTCGATGTTTTACCTTTAAAATATGAAGGTCTGAACGGAACTGAACTTGCTATTTCTGAATCTCAGGAAAGAATGGCGGTTGTGGTTGAACCAAAAGATAAAGAAAAGTTTATCAAATTCTGTGAAGCTGAGAATATTGTGGCTGTAGAAGTTGCAAAAGTGACAGATTCAGGAAGAATGCAGATGTTCTGGAAAGGCGATAAGATTGTTGATCTTTCAAGAGAATTCTTAGATACGAATGGTTGTTCTAAAAGCCAGGAAGTTAAGATCACGCATCTTAATGAAGTAAAAGAAGAAACTCAAACTTTTAACGAGGAGAATTTCTTAAAAATCTTAGCAGATAAAAACGTTGCTTCTCAAAAAGGTTTGTTGGAAATGTTTGACTCATCCATTGGTGCGACTACAGTTGCGATGCCTCTAGGTGGAAAATATCAACAGACTTTGATGGAAGGAAGTGCTCAGACGTTACCTATTTTAGGAGCAAAAGATATTGAAACCGTTTCCTTTGCAAGTTGGGGATTTGATGCTGAAATTTCAAAGCAAAACTCGTTATTGGGAGCTTCTTATGCAGTCGTTGAAAGCGTTGCGAAAATCGTTGCGATGGGCGGCGATTATAAAAATATCAGATTAAGTTTTCAGGAATATTTTGAAAAATTAGGTCAGAATCCTGAGAAATGGGGCAAACCTTTGGCTTCTCTTTTGGGAGCTTATGATGCGCAGATCAACCTTGGTTTGGCAGCGATTGGAGGAAAGGATTCAATGAGTGGAACATATCAGGATTTGAATGTTCCGCCAACCTTGATTTCGTTCGCTTGTGCTAATGGAGAAAAGAAAAATGTGATCTCTCCTGAATTTAAACAGGCAGGAAATAAACTGTATTTCTTCAATCATATTCTTCAGGAAAACGGACTTCCAAACTATGATAAATTAAAGGATGTTTACGAACTTATTTTCGAAAATATCAAAGCTGGAAAAATTGTTTCTGTGAAGACTGTGAAAGAAGGCGGCATTGCGGTTGCTTTAGCGAAAATGAGTTTCGGAAACAGATTGGGAGCTGAAATAAATACCGCTGATGAGAACATTTTATTAGCTAAAAATATTGGAAGTTTAATTATAGAATCGACTGAAGAATTAAGTTCTGTTGATCTTCAATTAATCGGTGAAGTTAAAAATTTAAATATTCTCAAAATCAATGGTTTAAATTTTGAAATCGAAAAATTACTTGAAGCCAATACAAAAACTTTTGAAAACCTATTCTCAACAGTAGAAAAAGAAAAAATTACGGTTGAACTGGATTCAAAACTGAACTCAATCAACCCAAGAAATATTCAAATCAAAAAACACGGAATCGCTCAGCCAAGAGTTTTCTTGCCTGTTTTTCCGGGGACAAATTGCGAGTATGACACGCTGAATGCATTCCAAAAAGAAGGTGCAATTGTAAGCAGCTTGCCTCTAATCAATATCAATCATCAGTTACTTGACGAAAGCATTGATGCGTGGGTAAAAGAAATTAAACAATCACAGATTTTAGCATTCTCCGGAGGTTTCTCTGCGGGTGACGAGCCGGACGGTTCTGCAAAGTTTATCGTGAATGTTCTGAAGAATGAAAAGATGAGAAATGCCGTTCATGAATTGCTTGACAGAGACGGAATGATCATCGGAATCTGTAACGGTTTCCAGGCTTTGGTGAAGTCAGGATTGTTGCCTTACGGAAGGATTAAGGATTTGGATGAAAATTCTCCGACATTAGCTCACAACGCAATCAGAAGACATATTTCTCAAATGGTCAATGTTAAAGTATTGAATGACGAATCACCTTGGTTGAAAGGAATGAAAGATCAGGTTTTCACAATTCCAATTTCTCACGGTGAGGGTCGTTTTATGGCTTCGGAAGAAGAAATTCAGAAGTTGTATGAGAACGGACAGATTGCTACACAATATTTAGATTTAGATGGAAACATTGCTCACGGAATGCCATTCAATCCAAACAACTCATTGTTCGGAATTGAAGGAATTACGAGTCCGGATGGAAAGATCTACGGAAGAATGGGTCACCCTGAACGTTTTGCAGAAGGATTGATGAAAAACATTCCAACTGCAAATTATCATAACATCTTTAAAAACGGGGTTGAGTACTTCAAATAATAATAAAAAGAAAATGGCTGTCATCAATGGCAGCCATTTTTCTGATTTGTCGGGATTCTACGAAGAAGTTTCTCAGGTTTTGATGAAAGGTAAAGATTGGAAAGTCGGAACTTTGGATGGCTTTGATGATATTTTGTATGGAGGTTTCGGAGTTTTTGAAAATAAAGATGAACTTGAAATTATCTGGAAAGACTCTCAGAAATCAATTGAAGATTTAGGTTTTAAAGCAACCAAAGAATTTTACAAAAATAAAATTAGACAGGGAAAACCTTTCAATATCAATTTAGCTCAGCACAAATTGAATGATTTGATTGACGGAAACGGACAAACCTTGTTTGAAATTCTGATTGAAATTGTAGAATCACATCAAAATATAACCCTAATTTTAGATTAAAAAAAAATGAAGAAGAGAATGGTGTATGGATTATTTTTCGGTGACAGCATTACTTACGGAGAATATGACGGCGTGTTTGGAGGATGGGTTGATATTCTTAAAAGATTTGCTTTACAAAAATACAATGAAGGAAGTGATGAATTAATTCTTTTCAATCTTGGTATTGGCGGTGAAACTTCAGAAGGTTTGGTGAAAAGAATTCAAAATGAGATATCCGCAAGAAATGCGGAGGATGGAAACATGATTTTCATCGGTTATGGAGCTAATGATTTAGCCATAAAAAATGGAACTCAGATGGTAAATCCTGAAGATTTCAAAACTAATATTTTAACAGCAATTCAGCAAACTAAAGTATATTCACAAGATATTTACTTGGTAAGTATTCTTCCGTTTTCTAAAAAAGTGGATGGAGTAGTAGTTGCTTCCGGAAAGTTGAGAACAAATGAAGACGTTTTGGTTTACAATCAAATTCTTAAAGATACAGCGAGTGAAAACTCTTTAAATTACATTAATTTTCATTCAGCGTTTTTAGAAGACAAAGAGATTTTGCTTTCCAAAGATGGTGTACATCCCAATGAAAAAGGATATGGGATGATGGCTGAAATTGCAATCCCGATCATTGAAAAATATTTATAAATGCCAAATTTATTTTCTTACGGAACTTTACAGAAAGAGCAGGTTCAGCTCGAAACTTTTGGAAGAATCTTAAAAGGTGAACAAGATATTCTGAAAGACTATCTATTAAAAATGTTGGAAATCACAGATCCTGAAGTTTTACGCAAAAGCAATCAAAAATATCATCCGATTTTGGAATTTTCAGGAAATAGTGCAGATGAAGTGGAAGGTCTTTTGTTTGAAGTGAGCGATAAGGAAATTCTTCAGGCTGATGAATACGAAGTGGAAGATTACAAAAGAATTGAAACGGTTTTTAAATCCGGAAAGAAAGGATTTATCTATGTTGGAAAATAGTGTTTAAAACATTCTTCAACGAATTGTAGCACAAAGATCCGTGATAATTTAAGAAATTTGTGGTACAATTAATCGAAAATATATTTCCAGTACACAAAAACTCCAACCACAACAGACGCTGCAGCAATTAAAGTCACAGCTCCAGCTGAAACATCTTTAATAAAACCAATTCTTTTATCAAACTCAGGATGAATGATATCGCAAATCTTTTCAATGGCTGTATTGAAAGTCTCAGCGCTTAAAACTCCGATAGAAACTGTTAAGACCAAAACGGTGTCAATCGCAGAAAGGTTTAAATAAAAGATTAAAAAAATATTAATCAGCAAAGCCATCACTTCAATCTGAAAATTTCTTTCAGACTTCAGCATCATCCAAATGCCCCGAAAGGAGTTGATGAAACTTTTATGGATGGGAGGTTTTCTCATTTTTAAAATTGATGCTTAGCAAAGATAGTGGATTAAATATTTCAGAAAAAAATAAATTCTTTTGATGGATGTTAATAACTCTCAGTATTATTCTTTTCTATCTGTTTTCTATTTGTTATATTTGTAAAAACTTATTTTTAAATCTATGAAATTTATTATTTCAAGTGGTGAACTGCAGAAAGCATTGCAAACTGTAAGTGGCGTAATATCAAGCTCTCAATCGAGACCGATTTTAGAAAACTATCTTTTTGAGTTAAACGAAAATAACCTTACCATTACAGCGTCTGATGGCGAAACAACTTTGGTAACTTCATTAGATGTAAAGTCTGATGATGCAGGTAAATTTGCGGTTCCTGCCAAAATTTTTCAGGATTTTATCAAGACTTATGGCGAACAGCCTTTGACGCTTGTTGTAAAAGACAATGCAGAAGGTACTGGCAGCCAGCTTGAGATTTTAGATGAGAAAGATAATTTTGCCGTTGCATTAGACAACGCAGATGATTATCCTGAACTTCCGGAATTCGAATCTGCTCAAAGCGTGACGATGCCTGCGGGAGTTTTATCTGAAGCTTTAACAAATACACTTTTTGCAACAAGTAACGATTCTCTTCGTCCGGTAATGACAGGAGTTCTATTCCAGTTTGGGGAAAATGAAACGAATTTTGTTTCTACAGATTCTCACAGATTGGTAGTTTACAAAAGAACAGATTTGATGAATGCCGAGCCCATGGAATTCATCATGCCTAAAAAACCTCTGAACATCTTCAAAAATATTTTAGCAAGTTCAAACGAAGACATTACGATTGACTTCAATGAGAATATGGCTAAATTTACTTTTGGTAAACACTTTTGGATCTGTAGATTAATCGACGGAAAATATCCAAATTATACTGCGGTAATTCCTAAAGAAAACCCGAATGTTTTGACGATCAACAGAAACTTGTTATTAGGAGCAATCAAAAGAGCTTCTATTATGTCAAATAAGTCGACGAATCAAGTTAGATTTAAATTGTCTGCTAACATTCTTCACCTTCATGCAGAAGACACAGAATATGCAAACAAAGCAGATATGCAGATTCCTTGCGACTATAACGGTGAAGATATCAACATCGGTTTCAGTTCTAAATTTTTAACTGAAATGTTAGGTATTTTGAGCGCAGACGATATCACGATGAAAATGTCTCAGCCCAACAGACCAGGAATCATTGAGCCGCTTGATGGTCTTGAAGAAAACGAAAATATTTTAATGTTATCAATGCCTGTTATCGGATTGTAAGATTAATTTAAATAAATTCTAAAAGAGGTTGATTTTTCAGCCTCTTTTTTGTTTTTTAGACTCAGTTGAAAGGTTAAAAATTTCTCTGTTTCTCAAAAAAACACGATATTTGTAACTTGAAAAAATTCAAAATAAATTTTCAAAATTAAAGGATGAAAATATCAAATAACTGGCTGAAAGATTATATCAAAACGGAACTGAAATCTGAAAGAATAGGAGAGTTTCTTACAGATATCGGTCTTGAGGTAGAAGGAATAGAGAAATTTGAAAGCATCAAAGGAAGTCTGGAAGGTGTGGTTGTAGGAAAAGTTTTGACCTGCGAAAAGCATCCGAATGCCGATAAATTAAAGAAAACAACCGTAGACGTTGGAAACGGAAAAGTTTTAAATATCGTTTGTGGCGCTCCGAACGTGGAAGAAGGACAAACCGTTCCGGTTGCAGTTGTGGGAACTAAAATCTACGATAAAGCCGGAAATTTCTTTGAAATCAAAGAAGCTAAAATCAGAGGTGAAGTTTCTCAAGGGATGATTTGCGCTGAGGACGAATTAGGCTTAAGCGAAGATCACGGCGGAATCATGGTTTTAGATGAAACCAAATATGTAGTCGGAAAGAATTTTTCAGATTATTTTGAACTGACAAACGACGAAGTCTTCGAAATTGGTTTAACGCCAAACAGAACCGATGCAATGTCTCATTACGGTGTTGCAAGAGATTTGTATGCCTTTCTTTCAACGAATCAGCAAAAAGGTGATTTTGAAAAAGTATCTTCAGTTGCTTTAAATAATGAAGGAACACATGAATTTACATTGGAAGTTGAAGACGCTGAATTAACTCCAAGATACATCGGAGCGGTGATTGAAAATGTAAAAGTTGCAGAATCTCCTTCTTGGTTAAAAGACAGACTAAAAGCAATCGGTTTGAGCCCGATTAACAATATTGTAGATATTACCAACTATATTCTTCATGGTTTCGGTCAGCCGCTTCATGCTTTTGATGCAGATAAAATTGCGGACAAAAAAGTGAAAGTAGGAACTGTTGCCGAAGGAACAAAATTCACCACTTTAGATGGTGTTGAAAGAACATTGAATGGTTCTGAAATTATCATTAAAGACGGACAAGATAATCCGATGTGTATTGCCGGAGTTTTTGGTGGTGCCAATTCCGGAGTATCTTCAGAGACGAAAACAATCTTCTTAGAAAGTGCTTATTTTAATCCGATTGCGATAAGAAAAGCGGCTAAAGCTCATGGTTTAAATACTGATGCTTCTTTCAGATTTGAAAGAGGAGTTGACCCAAATATCACCAGAACAGCCATTACTCATGCCATCACAATGATTCAGGATTTGGCAGAAGGGAAATTGCTTGGAGATTTATTGGAAGAATATCCGAAGAAAATAGAAGATAATTATGTGATCATCAGATTCTCAAAAATCGAACAGATTTTAGGAACGAAAATTCACAGAGAAAAAGTAAAAGAAATTTTAAAAGCTTTAGAAATTCAGGTTTTAAATGAAATTCAAAATGGTTTTGAAATCTCTGTTCCTGCTTACAGAGCTGATGTAACAAGAGAAATTGACGTTATTGAAGAGATTTTAAGAATCTACGGTTATAATAAAATTGAAGCTCCACAAAAAATTGCGTTTACTCCAGTAAAGCTCAATGCAAAAGATCAGGACGAGCTAGAGAATAATTGGGCGAGAACTTTACAGAGCTTAGGTTTTAATGAAGTGATGAACAATTCTTTAACTTCTGTGAAAGATGAAACGGATGCAGTGAAACTGTTGAATCCTTTAAGCAATGATCTTGCATATATGAGAAAGTCTTTATTAGAAGGGCTTTTACAGAATGCAATCTACAACATCAATAGAAAAAATCAGGATATCAAGTTCTTCGAATTTGGAAAAATTTACCATAAAAAAGAAAAGTACGAGGAAAGAAAACAGTTGGCTATTTTAGTAAGTGGAAGAAATGTTTCTGAAAATTGGTTACAGCCAAAATCTGCGACTGATTTCTATAATCTGAAAGCTTTTGTGAAAGTTTTATTAGAAAGATTAGCTATCGACTATAAAGAAGTGGCTCTTTCTGATGATAGATTTTCTGATGCTTTGGCGTACGAATCTGAAGGTGAAACTTTAGTGAGAATCGGAAAAGTTGCTCCTCAAATGCTGAAAGATTTTGATATTGATCAGGATTGTTTTTATGCAGAAATTGAATTGGAGCTGGCTCAGAAGTTACGTTTTAATAAAGAATTGAAATTTAATGATATTCCGAAATTCAACAAAATCAGAAGAGATCTGGCATTGTTGATTGATAAAAATATTACATATCAGGAATTGTATCAGACTGCTAAAAAGAACAAATCTCCTTTTATTAAAAATATCAATTTATTTGATGTGTACGAAGGGAAAAATCTTCCGGAAGGCAAAAAGTCTTATGCAATGAGTTTTGAATTGTTAAACGAAGAAAAAACTTTAGAAGAAAAAGAAATTTCTGCAGTGATGGATTCTTTGATTAAATCTTTCCAGAAAGAATTTAATGCGGAATTGAGGTCTTAAGAAAACAACTTTTCAACGATACAAAAAAACGGACAAAAGTCCGTTTTTTTGTGGAATCTTATTTATAAATAATTCTAAACAATAATATTTCCGTAAATTTGGTTTAAATCAAAAAGAAGAATGAAACATCTGTTGCATTTGACTTTTAAAATAAAAAATCTAAAATGAAAAAAATCTTTTTAAGTTTATGTACGGTTGCTGTTTTGGCATCGTGCGGAACAATGTCAAATACATCATCATCTAAAGTCGGAAAGGCGCAGCCATCAATCGCTGCTACCAAGTGGGTTTTGGCAGATAATGTAAAAGGTAAAACACCAACGTTGAATATTGATGGAGCGAAAGTAAACGGAAACGCAGGATGCAACAGTTATTTCGGAACTTTGTCTACTGATGCGACTTCAGGAACTTTTACAGCATCTCAGCTGGGTTCTACCAGAATGGCTTGTGATAACATGAGCGTGGAGCAGAATTTTATGAGCATGATGGGAAAAGTCAATAAATATGTGGTTTCGGGAAATACGTTAGAATTGTATCAGGATAACCTGCTACTTTTGAAGTTTAATAAAGCTGAATAAAAATAAAAAAGGAACTCAAAATTTGAGTTCCTTTTTTTATGAGTAATAAATTCTTATTCTTCGTCTTCCTCGTCGTCGTATTTCGCCAACTCTTCATCACACCATTTGAATGCAGCTTCTACTACTTTTGTAGCTTCGTCTGCCATAGTTTCTTCATCGTCTCCTTCTAAATCATCCAACCATTCAACTTCCTCCTCCTCAACATTCAAAATGAATCTAGGATATTCTGTGTGAACTACAAATAAATCTTCAGGAAATTCCGAATTGTCTGCTAATAAAAACTTTGGTAATTTCATTTTTTTTAATGTTTAAACTTTCTCAAAGATAAATAAAATTATTGGTATTTGTTCTTGTCAATTTTAATTTTTTGCAAAACTTTATACGTAGTGATGGTCGTTTTCTGCAATGTATCCTGTGGTTTGAAAGTGAACTTAACTTTAGGATTAACAGTACTTATTAGCTCTGCAATCTGCACTTTTTCAAGGTCTTCCACATCATCCACATAAAATAAAAGTGGTGAATTTTCTAGTTTTTCTGATTTTAAAAAGATAGAAATTTCTTTTCTGTTTTCCAGATAAAAACCTTTTGAAAGCCACGTAAAAACCATTCCTGATAAGAGACTTAATACCCCAATTGTATAAGTTTTTAATCTGAAAATTTCGAAAACTTTTTTCAGATAAACCAGCCAGATAGGAAAAGTAAAAGGTGCTAATAAGCGATAATCTAAAGGATCAATCCCATAAAAATACTGTACAAAATAAGAACAAATAATTCCCGAAACACCAAGCAGAATGATGAATTTTTCAGTTTCGGTAAGTTTGTTTTTTACGAATAAAAATACAATTAAAGATATGTTCAAGATTCCAATTCCGTAAATTCCATAATTAATAATTCCTCCATTGGGATTAGACATGTGAATGAATGGGTTGAATGAGGTTGCTAATCCTTGGAAAAGCTCCGTAAGAAGTTGAGATGTAGGTTTTAGACCAATTTCTAAAACTTGATTCACATAATTTTGGTTGAATTGATCTATAAATAAAAACTTGTACAAAACAATGTATACAACTGCCAAAGATGCAGAAGTAATAAAGATCATCGCATAATTTTTTCTGAATGACAAAAGACCAAATAATCCTACACCACCAATCATGAAAAGAGCACTATATCGAATGTTAAAGATTAAAATTAAAGACAATGTCAGGCAGAGAATGCTTTTTGTTTTTGTCCATTTTTTTTGAATGATGCAATTTGACACATACATCAAGATAAAGATAAAAGGTAACATTAAAGCTTCACTTAAAGTCGCTGAAAATATGCTGACAAAACTTAGAAATGAACAAACAACAATAGATTCTTTAAGATAAAAATCTTTTTTCCACGCAAAGATGATGATCAGAAGAAATGAAATGATTCCGACAATTTTACTACTCCAAAATTCATCAAAAGCAAAGTAAGTGAAAAATCGGATGCTTAAAGGATAGCCTAACGGAGTAATTGTATTATCTATTGTTGGTAAAGCATCTGCAAATCGCATGTAACGAATAGAATCGGGTGTTACTCTTCCTTTCTCATTTAATAAAAAACGCAAAATGGTCATCACTAAAGTAATGATGACCATTGATATTTGAATGTATTTTTCTTTAAGTTTCATCGGGTTGCATTAGATTGCAGCCAAATTTATAACTTAAAACTCACAACTCATAATTAAGAAGTTATTTTGAAAACATTTTTGCCACTTTCTCAGCTTTTTTGCTTTCAGAATAGTCATAAAAACCTTCTCCGGATTTTACTCCCAGTTTTCCGGCCATTACCATATTTACCAATAATGGATTCGGAGCATATTTTGGATTTTTGAAACCATCGTACATCACATTTAAAATTGCCAAGCACACGTCAAGACCAATAAAATCAGCTAACTGCAAAGGTCCCATCGGGTGAGCCATCCCTAATTTCATTACGGTATCGATTTCCTCTACTCCGGCAACGCCATTATATAAAGTTTCAATCGATTCATTAATCATCGGCATTAAGATTCTGTTGGCTACAAACCCTGGATAGTCGTTTACTTCAACAGGAACTTTTCCTAAATTTTTACTCATTTCGTAGATGGCATCAAAAGTTTCTTTAGAAGTAGAGTAGCCCTTGATGATCTCAACCAATTTCATGATAGGAACAGGATTCATAAAGTGCATTCCGATCACTTTATCAGCTCTTTTTGTTGCCGATGCAATTTTAGTAATAGATATTGAAGAGGTATTGGTAGATAAAATGCAGTTTTCAGGAGCATACTCATCCATCTCAGCAAAGATTTTCAGTTTTAAATCCTGATTTTCTGTAGCTGCTTCCACCACTAAATCTGCATTGGTAACCGCATCTTTCAACGCAGTGAATGTTGTGATATTTCCTAAAGTTTCTGATTTTTGTTCTTCTGTAAGGTTTCCCTTTGCAATTATTCTGTCAAGGTTGGTGGTGATGGTTTTCAATCCTCTGTCTAAAGCATCCTGAGAAACATCTACCAAATTTACACTAAAACCGCTTTGTGCGAAGGTGTGTGCAATACCATTTCCCATGGTTCCAGCCCCGATAACTACAATGTTTTTGATCATTTTAATTGTTCTTTTTTATATGAAATTAAATTTTTTATTTGAGTTAAATCATTTTTCTTCACAAGTTCAGAGCTTGTGAAAAAAACAGTTCCGCCGCTGTTTTTGTCTCTTGAATTGTTTTGCGAATTGACGGTAGTTTCCAAACCTTTTACAAATTTAATTCTCTTACTTTTTGGAAGTGCGTCAATCCCGATATACAATGCAAATTCACCTTCTCTTCCTAAGCCGGATTTTCTGAAAATCTCAACCTTTTTTGCTTTAGATTTACCTTGAAAACTTTCAATATAATTCATCACAGGAGCAGTGGAGGGAGTTCCGCAACACATGCTGCTGTAACTTAGTTTTAGATAGCTTTCGCTTTTCTGCGCAAGAAAAAGTGCACAGCTAAATAGTGCGAATGATAATATTATTTTTTTCATAAAATTTGTTTTAAAAATAAGCTTTAATATTTACTTACTAAAATCATCCCAAACTGCTTTTGAAATGTCTGAAATTATTTTACAGTTCACCACATCAGATTCTGTGGAATTGCTTACAAATACGGCAATTGCGTAATGTTTTCCGTTGGGTAAAGTGACAATAGCAATCTCATTTTCTGCACCTGTTAATCCTGCATCATTTTTCCCTGAAGCTCCCGTTTTTCTTGCAACAGGCGTGTTTTTCGGAAGTTGCTCGACTAATTTATTCAATCCTGTAGAGGTTGAAAGCATGACATTCATTAAATAATCTGTTGATTTTTTTGAAAGTAATTTCCCGTCATAGAATTTTTTCAAAACATCAACAGCAGATTGTGTGGTGCTGTAATTTTTATATTGCACATTCCAATCTTTGTGCATTTCAGCTTCATTGTATTTGATCTGAAAACCTTTCACACCTTTAGAATCAAAAAATTTCTGAACAGTTTTTGTACCTCCGAGCAGTTTTAACATGATATCGCATCCATTGTTGTCGCTTTTCGCAACAGTCAGTTCTAAAATTTCACTTAAAGGAACTTCTACACCGCCATTTGGATACTTGTCTCGAAGAGGAGACCAGGTATTTTCAAGCAAATTAGATTGGTCTAAATGAATTTTCTGATCTAATGAAAGTTTTCCTTTATCCACAAAATCCAAAACAGCTGCTGCAATATGGAATTTAAATACACTCTGCATCGGAAGTTTTTTGTCTGCGTTTCTATTGTATGTAAAACCATTCTCAAAGCCCAATACGGAAACTCCTACTGTGGCTTTTTTATTTAAAAGAATGACGTTGATTTTATCGTGCAGACTTAATTTTTGTCCAAAACTAACAGTAGAAATCAAAAGAAACAGCAGAATTATTTTTTTCATACGAAGATTTTTAGCGGAAATTTTTGTTTAAAATAAATCCCTTTTAGATTCTAAAAGGGATTTGCAATTTAATATTTTTTATTATTTCAATTCAAAAGAATTTATATTAATGCCATAGTTTTCAAAATAAATCCTGATTTTATTTTCTCCCTTTTTAAGGTTAATTTCTTTGATAGAAGTTGTTTTCCAAGTTTCATTTCCACCGGTAGATTGTAAAGATAGCGTTGATAATTGTTTTCCTGAACCATCTTCAATTCTGATTTTCCCGTCTTTAGCGCTTGCATATTTTATCTCAAAACTATAAGCTCGATCCGTTTTCGAATTGATAGTGTACTGAAGCCATTCTCCGCTTTCCGTTTTTCCAACGTAATAATTGTTGTCTTTTGTTTTATAAATATCAACTCCGTCATTTCTGAGTTGATTTCCTGAATTCCATTCAGATCTTTTTGCAGCGTCACTCACCCAAAGATTGATGAAATCTTTATCCTGATAAGCAGAACCTATTTGCCCCAAATCATAATCAGTTGCGTTCACCTTTCCGGGAGCTTGGTGATTTTTAAAAGGTTTTGTTGAGTTATCTTTCGTCTGTCTGAACATCGCATCGATCACGTCGTTTTTAATTTCGACATTGCTGAATTTATAATTTTCTGCAATCTGCATCAATGCTTTGGTTGCGAATTCTTTGGATGGTTTTTCGCCTCCGTTTTTCCAGTAATTTAACAATTTTTGATATTCAGGAGTGATTTTTACATTGGTAATTCCTGCAATGTTATCGATTTTTTTCATTGGCCAAAAGGCATAGCCAATATTATGTTTGTCTAAAAGCTGAATCAGTTCTGTAAACCAAACGTTTGAATTTTCTCCCGTTTCGCCCAACCAAATTGGCATATTGTGTTTTTCTCTCAGATCTAAAGCGAACTTTAAGGTCTCATCATTGTTGTAATTCCAATATTTATGGAAACTGAAAGCCATATTGTCATCCCAAATTGGGATTAACCCGTTATAATTATTTCCCCATCCGTTTCCTTCAAGAAAAATAATGTGTTTTTTGTCAACCTCACGGATGGCTTCTGTAATTTCTTTCTGTAATTTCCAAAGTGGAGCGTTCGACATTTCGTCTGTACCATTCGGGTTTTTTCCGGTGAAGTTGATATTGGGTTCGTTGATTAAATCATAACCTCCAATCCAGGGTTCATCTTTGTATCTTTCTGCTAATTTTTTCCAAAGAGCAATGGTTTTCTTTTGATTGTCTTCATTTTCCCAAAGTGAAGGTTTGGATTTGTCATTGTCTGAAATATTCGCATCATTTCCCTGCCCGCCCGGAACAGCGTGAAGGTCAAGTATTAAATAAATTTTGTTGTCTTTGCACCATTTCAATAAGTCATCGGTCATTTTAAAACCTTCTTCCAACCAGGTGTTTTGACCTTTTACCTCTTCTTTTTCGATGGGTAAAGTGTATAAGTTATAGTGCATCGGAAGTCTGATAGAATTGAAACCTGATTTTGCTAAAAAATCAATGTCCTGCTTTGTAATTCCGTTTTTCAGGTAAGCCTTGTAAAAATTTTCCATTCCTTCCTGACCAATCAAATCGGCAATTTTTTCTTTGATTTTAAATTGCGGACCTGCAAAATCTGCCGTTTTCAGCATGTAGCCTTCCTGTAACATCCAGCCTCCCAAACCTAGGCCTCTTAATTGAATATTTTCTCCTTTGTCGTTTACAATTTTTTTTCCGTCGGTTTTTAATAATTGCGATGTCCCAAATTGAGACAATAAAAGTGCGGATAATAGGATGGTTCTTTTCATTGGATTGATTTTTAAATATGAGGGGAGTTTTGAGTATTTTGATTTTAACAAATATATTTAAAAATTGTTGAAAAAAATCCTATTTAAAAATAAGTTTATCAAAACAAAAAACGGAATTATTTAATTCCGTTTTAATTATTTTTGATTGTAGATTTTAACCGCAAACTATCGAAAAATTGATTTCCAAATTTGGCATTTATATTACTATTCATCATATTTTTATAGCAATTCTCATTTATTTCTGTTTGAGAAGAAGGTATACATCCTGCGGGAAATAAGGTGTCGAGAGTAATTTGATTCTCTTTCAAAAGCCGGCTGTACTCCTTTCTGTCAAAACTTTTATCTGATTGAAGATAATCATAATAAACAAATTTATTGTTCTTAAAATCATTTTTGGCTTTTTCATGCTGTTGCTCACAAGAGAGACTGCTACTTTTATCACAAGCAACTAAAAGTATTGATATAATAATGAAAAAACCTTGTTTCACTTAACTGATCAGTTTCATAATCTCTAGAGCAACTTTCAACGCTTCAGTTCCGTCTTCCAGAGAAACTTCCACATTTTTATCTTCTAAAATGGCATCTGCGAAAGAATTTAATTCATCCAATATTGCATTATTAGGCTGAATGTTTGGATATTCAAACAAAATCTGATTTTTCTCACCTTCAGCATTCTCTATAATCATATCAAATGGAGTAGGGTTCTCTGGAGCGTCTTTCATTCTGATCACTTCCGCTTTTTTCTCTAAGAAATCTACAGAAACATAAGCGTCTTTTTGGAAAAATCTGCTTTTTCTCATCGCTTTCATGGATATTCTTGAAGTGGTCAAGTTGGCAACACATCCGTTTTCAAACTCGATTCTTGCGTTGGCAATATCTGGGCTTTTGCTTACCACACAAACGCCACTTGCGTGAATTTTTTTAACTCTAGATTTTACAACACTCAATAAAATATCCAGATCGTGAATCATTAAGTCTAAAACCACTGAAACATCAGTCCCGCGAGGATTAAATTCTGCCAGACGGTGAATTTCAATAAACATCGGATTCTGAATATAATCTTTAGCTCCGATAAATGCAGGATTGTACCTTTCAACGTGTCCTACCTGTGCTTTGATGCCAAATTCACGACATTTATAAAGAATTTCTTCTGCCTGTTCAAGCGTTTGGGTAATTGGTTTTTCTATGAAAAAATGAAGACCTTTATCGATGGCTTTCAGAGCGTAATCATAATGATAAAGCGTTGGTGTTACAATATCCAACATGTCGATTTGACTTAACAAATCTTCAAGGTTTTCAAAATATTTGTAACCAAATTCGGCTTCCAGTTTTTTACCATTTTCTGCATCCTTATCGTGGAAACCGATAAATTCATATTTATCAGACTGATTGAGAAGTCGTAAATGTATTTTTCCCAAATGTCCGGCACCTACCAAACCTGCTTTCAACATAGCTTTTTAATTTTTGTAAATATAGTAATTTTAGATATTCGGAAACTGATGATAGGTTTTAGGTTGACAAATAATGATTGTTTTAGTATTTTTGTGATAAACTAGCGCCTGCTAACTAATAACAACGATCTGATGACGCACGATTCATTTGTACACAAAGGGAAAAGAAGGAATTTAATCAATTATCTACGCCAGCAAATTGGGATTTCTGACGAGAATGTACTTTCTGCGATGAATGAGATTCCGAGACATCTTTTTATCGAAAGTATTTTTGAAGATTTTGCTTATGAAGACCGTGCATTTCCTATTTTGGCTCATCAGACAATTTCGCATCCTTCGACGGTAGCAGAGCAGTCGGAACTTTTACAGTTGAAACAAGGAGAAAAAGTTCTTGAAATTGGTACTGGTTGCGGTTATCAGACTGCCGTTTTATTAGCTATGAAAGGTTTGGTGTATACGATTGAGAGGCAGAAAGATTTGTTTGATTATTCTAAAAAGAAATTCAGAGAATTGCATTTGTATCCAAAGTTTCAGAGTTTTGGGGATGGCTTTGCCGGGCTTCCGACTTTTGCGCCTTTTGATAAAATCATTGTGACTTGCGGAGCTGCAGTTTTACCGACAGAATTATTAAAACAATTAAAAGTTGGCGGAAAAATGGTCATTCCATTAGGTCCTACGGACGAGCAGGTTTTATACAGATTTACAAAAATTTCACCTACTGAAATTGAAAAAGAAGAGTTTGGTGCATATAAATTTGTACCGATGTTAAATAATACTAATCAATAAATCATGATCAATCCGGATATTCTTGATTACAACGAAAAGCAATCTGATTCAGATCAGGAAATCTGTGCTTTACTTTCAAAAATTATTGACTTAGAATTAAGAGATTCGGAAAATAAAATCTGGCATGCACATCCCGTCTGGTTTTTAGAAGGAAATCCAATCGTTGGTTACAGCAAACAGAAAAAAGGAATCCGTCTCATGTTTTGGAGCGGAAAATCTTTTAATGAGGAAGAACTGAATGTGGAAGGTGAAAAATTTCAAGATGCTTCAGTGTTTTTTAATGATAAAACTGAAATTGATGAAGTTGATTTGAAGCGTTGGCTCGGAAAATCTACAGAAATTCAATGGGATTATAAGAATATTGTGAAAAGAAAAGGTGAACTAGTGAGACTAAAATAACTTTTTCGGAACGAAAATTGAAGCAATTAATCATAATTTAACCTCACTTTTAAAAGTTGTGAGGTTTTTTATTTGAAATAAATAATCATAAAAATAATGAAAGTATTCATCAATAAAAGAATTCCCGAAATAGGAATTACAATGCTGGAAGAAGCAGGTCTGGACGTTACTGTTTCAGAAAATCCAGATTTAACGCAGGAAGAATGGTTAGAACATTGTAAAAATACAGACGCAATTCTCAACGTAGGACAAAATAAATATGATAAAGATTTTTTTGAGAAATTCCCAAATGTAAAAGCAATTGCATTGTATTCTGTTGGTTTTGACCATGTGGACATCAATGAAGCTAACGAGAGAAATATTCCTGTAGGAAATACACCGGAAGTTCTAAGCAAAGCAACTTCTGATGTTGCATTTTTATTAATGCAGTCAGTCGCAAGAAGAGCAAGTTACTATTTTCAAAAGGTGAAAGACGGTGATTGGGGAGAATTTGATCCGCTTCACGAGCTAGGTCAAGAATTATACGGAAAAACTTTAGGTGTTTTTGGGTTGGGAAGAATTGGTTATGAGATGGCTGAAAAGTGCAAGAAAGCTTTTGATATGAATATTATTTATCATAACAGAAGTCATAACGAAGAAGCTGAAAAAGAACTCGGCGCAAAGTACGTTTCGTTCGAGGAATTGGTGAGTCAGTCTGATGTTTTGAGTATTCATGCTAATTTTACGGAAGAACATTCTGAACTTTTCAATAAATCTGTTTTTGAAAAAATGAAATCTAATGCGATTTTCATCAATACCGCAAGAGGAGGTTTTCATAATCAGAAAGATTTATATAATGCATTGGTTTCAGAAAAAATTTGGGGAGCTGGTTTGGATGTGACGAATCCCGAACCTATTAAAGATAACGATCCTATTCTGAAACTTTCTAATGTATGTGTTTTGCCTCATATTGGTTCGGCAACAATTGAAGCGAGAAACGGAATGGCAAAATTAGCAGCAGAAAATTTAATTGCTTTCTCTAAAGGTGAAAAAATGCCGCATTGTGCAAATCCTGAAGTTTATCAATAATAATCGAATCTTGGAATCATTTTTGTCTTATCACTTACAACACTAAAAATAATATTATGATTCCACAAGACAATACTGAAGAGCAAGAAAGAAATTTACAAGAAATGGATTACAATCCGGGTGAAGACATTTTCAATAAAGAAGAGCATATTCCTTTGGACGGCGACGGAAATCCAATCATCAATCCCAATCATGTAAATAACGGAATGCCTTTCGGGCTAGATGTTCCCGGTGCAGAAGATGATGACAATTTTGAGCAGATTACAGATCAGCTTCCGGATGAGGAAAATGATTTTTACAGCCAGAGCGATAATGAAGACGATCACGAAGAAGAGAACGATGATATCGTAAGCTAGTAGGATTAAAAGTATAAAAATTTAAGCTATCTCAATTGAGGTAGCTTTTTTTATTTAACCCAATATTAATTTTAGACAAATAATTATTTAATATTATTTATAATACATTAAAAATGTTTTATGTTTGTAAAATATTTATTTATAATTATTATTGTTTAATTAAATTTTAATCCATTCTGTGTGTATGAAAAAATATTTATCGGTTGTATTTTTATTAATTTTAATATCGGTCTTTTCCCAAACTCCACTTCAGGTAAAGATTAAAGATGCTTCGGGAAACGAAAATTTCCATGTAACGTGTACCAACGATCTGGATGCTAACGGTTGTATTCAGCTTCATGCAGAATTTCCTGTGCTGAAACAGACTTCAAGTTATGCCGTGACCCCAGAAGTTTATAATCCCGCAGCTCCTTTAAACCAGGGAACGCCTTTGAATGCCAATTTTGATGATGCTTTTGCCGTAAAATTGGATCTTCCTTTCTCGTTTTGTTTCTTCAATCAAAATTTTAATGCACTTGTGGTGGGTTCTAACGGAATGGTCACTTTTGATCTCAGCCAGCTTGGAAATATCAATTATCCCAATGTTTTTTGGCAAAATCCGAATGTGAGTCTTCCGAAAAATTCAATTTTTGGGGTGTATCATGATATGGTTTTTGCAGCCGGAGATTCTTCAGAAATTTATTATTCAACGGTAGGAGCTGCGCCTTACAGAAAATTTGTGATTAATTTTTATGACGGAAGGGTATCGGGTTGTACAGATCGCTCATCGTCTCAAATCGTCCTTAACGAAACAACAAACATTGTTGAGGTTTTTGTAGATAAAAAACTGACTCCTTGCCCAACGAGAAAGTTTGAAAATGCAGTGATCGGAATTATGAACAATGACGGTAGTTTAGGCTATTCCCCGGCTTCAAGAAATACCGGGAATTGGCAAGCGACACAGGAAGCTTACAAATTTACCCCAACCGGTAACACGATTCAGCCGGAAGTTACGTGGACTAATTCTACAGGTCAGGTCGTTGGAAACGGTGTGCAAACCAATATTTGTCCGACTCAAAATGATACATATACAGCTACGGTTAAATTTAATGTTTGTGGAAGCAGTTTTCTGACGTTCACAGATGATTTTTTATTAGATTTTGATGCGACCTATCCGGTTGCAAAAAATTATAGTCAGAATTTTTGCGGAAATGTTCCGGTAAATATTAATCTGAATGATTTTAAACAAAATTTAACTTCACAAAATCCTGCGAATTTCAATTTTACTTATCACTCAACTTTGTCCGATGCACAATCTGGGCAAAGTGCCTTGTCTCCCAATTATGGTTTGACTGCTAACTCAGTTTTTTATGTAAGAATTCAGAATCCCAATGTGCCGACCTGTTTCAGAGTTTCAGTTCTTACCCTTAATTTTTTGAGTAAAAATCTTCTTTTAGATTTGATTTTACTTTGTGATACCAATAATGATGGTGTTGAAAATGCGTATGATTTAACTTTATTAAACAATCAGATTCTTCCGCCAAACACTGCCGGAATTACATATCATGCAAGTCAAAATGATGCTCAAAACAACAGCAATCCAATCGTCACAGCAAATATTACAGCGACAACAAAAATTTGGGTCAGATTACAGGATACGAATTGCGTGTATGTTTTAGGACCATTAAATTTTGCCTTAAAACCAGGCGTTAATGCTAATTCCCCCGGTCTTTATTCTTATACCATATGTGACATCAATGATGATAATCTCGAAGAATTTGATTTTGCTTTAAATCTTGGACCATTGATTTCCAGTCAGCCAGGAGTAGGTTTTTCTGCTTACAGTACTTATGCCGCAGCTTTTAGCGGAACAGGATCTATTTTAGGAACAATAAAGGATGGGTTACAGACTGTGTTTATCAGAGTGCAGATTGCAGGAGGTTGTTTTACGGTGATTTCTGTGACTATGAATGTTACTTTTACTCAAATTAAAGCAAATGATAAAAATGAATACATTTGTTTTAATGGAACTGAGGATGTCAATGTAGATTTGCTTGCGCTTTCTGCAAATATGTTGATGCTGCCTACGACGGCTCTGTTTACAGAATTTTATCAGACTTATGGAGATGCAGAATTAGGAATAAATCCGATTTCTTCTAATCAGACGATTACGACCAACGGTGATTTCGTTTCTCAGACGTATTATGTGCGTTTTAAAGAAACAGATGAGTGTTATACCATCAGACCAATTAATGTATATCTGGTTCATCCCGTAGTTTCGACTTCGGCTTTCAGTATTTGCGATTTTAATAATGATAACTCTGAAAATGTTTCGCTAACAGCTTTCACTGGAGCTATTATCGGAAGTCAGAACGCAAGTGTTTTATTTTATCTGAATCAGGCAGATGCGCAGGCGGGAAATAACGCAGTAACAAACGCAACAATTACTGGAAACAACCAGCTTTTCGCAAAAATAACTTCTTACAATTGTACCAAGATTTATCCGGTAAATTTCTCTTTGGTTTCAACACCGGCAGTAAATTCTACAGTAAACGTAACCTTAAATAATATCTGCGATAACAATAATGACGGAGTAGAAATGTATAATCTTACACTCTCACAACCACAAATTTATAACGGATCTTCGAATGTAATTTTTACTTATTATGCTTCTTATAATGCTGTGAATCATACTTTTTCAGGACAAATTACGAATCCTACACAATTTATGGTACAAGGAACTGCGACAGTGTATGTAAAGGTGAAATTTAATAATAATGAATGTTTTTCAGCATCTCAATTAAATGTTCAGATGATATTTTTACCCGCAGTTGTATTGACAAATGCGGTGTTAAATATTTGTGATGAAGATTTTAATTTAAGTGAAACTTTTCAATTGAATGATGCGGTTTCACAACTGTTTATACCTGCTCAAAATACGTATACGCTTTCAAATATGAATATTTCATATTACCTCACCGCAGCAGAAGCCAATGCAGGAAACACTGCAAACCAAATCGGAAATTCTTACACAACCAATATTTCCAATGTTCAGGTCTGGGCGAGATTTCAGTCGAAAACGACTGGATGTTTTTCTGTAGCTCCGATTCAATTGAATACGTATTTTCCTCCAAAAGCAATCAATTCAAGTATAACGATTTGTGATGAAAATTTAGACGGAACCTATGAAGTCAATCTGATGAATTATACAAATTTGTATATTGATATTCCAAACCAGATGAATACGTTTAGTTTCTATCTGACGCAGTCTGATGCTCAGAATGGTATCAATGCAATTGCAAATCCGACAAACTTCACCGCTCAGCCATTCCCGGCTCAGATTTGGGTGAAAATTCAGAATATTCCGGCTTGTGATGATATTGCTAGTATTAATTTCATCTTTGGAAATAAAATTGTTCTTCAGAATGCAGGACCGTTTAATTTAAATAATTTCTGCGACAATGGTAATGACGGAATTGAAAATGTAAATTTAACCCAGTTTCAACAGCAGATATATTCAGGAGCGAATGCAGTATTTACCTATTATCTGTCTTTAGCGGATTTAAATGCAGGAACAAATGCGATTGCAAACCCTTCAACTTATCCATTCAATCAAAACACGGGACCGAATATTATTTATGTAAAATTCAGTGCTCCAGGATTATGTCCTGAGATGACGACCATCAAACTTTCGTTAAAACTAGTACCGATATTTGAGATTCCAACTCAATATTTCTGTCCGGACGGAACCTTTACATACACTTTAAAAGTTGAAGGACACAATATTGTAAGCTATGTCTGGACAAATCCTTCAGGGCAGGTAGTTTCTACTACAGATACGATTACAGGAATGAATGTTGTCGGAACTTATTCGGTAACTGTTACGTCTGACAATGGATGTTCTTACACGGTGACATTTGAAGCAAAATATTATGATGTTCCTGTCATTCAGCAGATGGTTGCCAGTGGAAGTACCTACACAATTACTGCAACTGGTTCGCAGCCAATTGTCTATTCTATTGACGGAATAACCTGGCAGTCAAGTAATGTTTTCTACAATTTGCTAACAGGAATTACCACTTTCTATGTAAAATATGTTGAAGGAAAATGTATCGTAAAGCAAGACGGGGTAATTTTAGATATTAAAAATGCCATCACACCAAACGGAGACGGCGCTAATGATCAATGGATCATCAGAAATCTTCATGTTTTCGGAACTAAAATGACCAATGTAAAAGTATTTGACCGTTATCAATATTTGATTTTCGAACAAAACACCAACACTCAAATCATCTGGGACGGAACAATCTCAGGCAGACCAATTCCTACCTCAAGTTATTGGTATGTTATCACACTTCCGGATGGAAGATCTTTTACCGGATGGATTTTGGTGAAGAATAATAATTAAAATATTTAATGATTAACTTAAATAGAATCCGCAGCAACGAAGTTGCCGCGGATTTCTCTTAAAAAGTATATGTGTTAAATTTTAATATGTTGATTGATAGGTGAAATACATTTCAATTAATATGATTATTTTAGCGGAAACTAATTTAGATAATTCTTTATGAAGAACATTTACTGTAAAATGTTGCTTATTTTACTTTGCAATGTAATTTTTTCTAATCTTTATTCTCAGGATAAGTATGTAAAAGACCCTAATTTTAATGCGGCTTTTCAAACCAATAAATTCTTTATTGACGGAAGACAGGGAATCGATTTCAGTGTTTCCCAGCCGGATGGTAAAATTCTTGTGATTTATAAAACGTATGGCTATGTGGTAGGAGGAGATTCGTATAATGTTGTAAGAATCAATCCTGATAATTCTATTGATACAGGTTTTACGACGGCAGCTTTCGACAAAGAAGTAAAAAGCGTTGCTTTACAGAATGATGGTAAAATTATTGTTGTCGGAGCTTTTAATATTCACAATAATGTTGCGACAAATTATATCATAAGACTGAATATAGACGGAACCAGAGACACTACGTTCAATGCCGGAACATTTGCGTTTCAGCAGTTTGCTACGAAAAAAGCATTGGAAAAGGTTGTTGTACAGCCGGACGGGAAAATTATAGTGTGCGGGAACATTACGGCGTACAATAGTGCGGCTCACAATTTAATGGTAAGATTAAATCCGAATGGTTCTACCGATACAACATTTCTGGCAAGTACAACATATGCTCCTGTTACTACAGGAATGTCTCATTTTGCATTACAGCCAGACGGAAAGATCGTTGTTGTATACTCCGGATCTTATTTAAAAAGGCTTAATGCAGATGGAACTGATGATGCTTCATTCTATATTTATACCGGAGGATCATTTATTAATATCAGAAGTATTGCCGTAAGAAATGACGGTAAGATATATGTAGGGGGTAAAGGTGTATTTTTTGGAAATACTCAATATTTAACTCGTTTAAACGCCGATGGATATCGAGACACCACTTTTCCGACTAAGGCATTTTATCAAAATTTTGCTCCAAGTCCTTCGGCAAACGGAGTTTTTGCGCTTTTAATTCAGCCGGACGGAAAATTGTTGGTAGGAGGTAATTTTATCAGCTATGGCGGACAGGCAGTTGCAGGAATTATGCGTTTGAATGACAATGCCACATTGGATACTACATTTGAAGGAAAAGTGACTCATATGGTCAGCGGATATTCGTTTCAGGATCATATAGACAACCTGAGTTTTCATTCGAATGGTAATTTGATTGCAACAGGCTTTATTAGATATTATAATGGAGATTTTGCAGGAAATATGATAATGACCGAACCTGTAAATGGTAACAGAATTACTTCTTTTCAAAATATCTGTAAAGGATTTGACAGGGCTCCGGAAAAAATGTATGTTCAGCCGGACGGAAAAATTATCCTGACAGGTGATTTCTATTCTTATAACGGAAAAGTAACCGACAGAATAGTTCGTTTAAATGTTGACGGAAGTGTTGATAATGGTTTCAATGTTCAGTCTCATTTATTTTTAGACGGTTCAAGCCAAACTCCCGCAGGAATCAGATTTTTACCTGATGGAAAAATATTGATGGGAACAGAAGGCACAACTTATTTGAACAGGAACGGCGGCGGTATCGTAAGATTAAATTCCGACGGAAGTCTTGATCCTACATTTTTCAGCCTTGTAAATAATGATGTAGGGCTTATGGGATCTTTAAGAATAAGAGATTTTATTGTATTTAATGACGGAAAACTCCTGACCCCGGGAATGTATTATTATCTTAAAAATAATGTTTCTACTTCCATCAATTATTCATTTGTAGCATTAGATAGCTCAGGAAACATCGATAATTCTATCGATTATGCAGAACCTTTTGCAGAACTTCTTAAGGTGAAATTATTACCCAACAACAAGATCTTAGTAACAGGATTAAATTCAGGAAACAGCACTATAAAAAGGCTTTTACCTAACGGACAAATTGATAATACTTTTGTTACTGTAACATCGCAGCCTTTTATTACCGAAATTTTTCCCGCTGCAGACGGAAAGATTTACGGAATATCAAACAGAACTTCAGGACATAAACTAATGCGTTTCAACGAAGACGGGACATTGGATAATACTTTCGTTCCACAATCTTTCAATGATGGAATGGTAACGGATCAGGAAACCTTAGAATTTGAAAATAACGGTAAGTTTTTTACAGCATTGCCGGTAGCAGCCAGTTCAAAAGGATTGGTAAGACATAATGCAGACGGAACCTATGATACAAGTTTTGATATTGGAATAGGCTTTCAGAATCCTTTGCTAACACTTTACAGTGATGTGGTTTCCACAATCAAAAGACAGGGAGATGGATTTTTAGTAGGGGGAGAATTCAGAACCTTCGATGGTCAGCCAGTGAGGGGATTGGTAAGACTGATTCCTCAGGATTTTTTAAATATCAAAGAAACAAAAACAGAGAAAAAGAATTTAATTTATCCAAATCCGACAACAGGAATCATTAATATAAAAACTGAAGGATTTATTCAATACGAAATATCCGATAATGTAGGAAGAACAGTTGTAAAATCAAGCGAATTAAAATCGACAATTGACGTTTCTTACCTTTCTGCAGGTGTTTATTTTATTAAGCTTAAAGGAACAAAAGATACTTCAGTACAGAAATTTATTAAAAAGTAGAATTAAAACGATATGACTTTTCAGGAACAGATACAACAAGGAATTCCAACAGAATTGCCTCAACCAAAACCATACGAAACCCACATCAACCACGCACCAAAACGTAAAGAAATTCTATCAGACGAAGAGAAAAAACTCGCTCTGAAAAATGCTTTGCGTTATTTCGAACCCAAATTCCACTCAGAATTGTTGCCGGAATTTAAAGAAGAACTGGAAAAATACGGTAGAATTTATATGTACCGCTTCCGTCCGGATTATGAGATGAAAGCAAGAGATATTGCAGAATATCCCGGAAAATCTGAACAGGCAAAAGCAATTATGCTGATGATTCAGAATAATCTGGATTATGCGGTAGCGCAACATCCGCACGAACTGATTACTTACGGTGGAAACGGTGCGGTGTTCAGCAACTGGGCGCAGTATCTTCTGACGATGAAATATCTGTCGGAAATGACTGACGAACAAACATTAACGATGTATTCCGGACATCCGATGGGATTGTTTCCTTCGCACAAAGATGCTCCAAGAGTGGTGGTGACGAACGGAATGATGATTCCAAATTATTCCAAGCCGGATGATTGGGAAAAATTCAATGCGCTGGGTGTTTCGCAGTACGGACAAATGACAGCAGGATCTTATATGTACATCGGTCCGCAGGGAATTGTGCATGGAACGACGATTACCGTTTTGAATGCTTTCAGAAAAATTAATAAAGAACCAAAAGGCGGATTATTCGTCACTTCCGGTTTGGGCGGAATGTCCGGCGCTCAGCCAAAAGCGGGAACCATCGCAGGTTGTGTTACAGTGATTGCGGAAGTGAATCCAAAGATTACCAAAATTCGTCACGACCAGAAATGGGTGAATGAAATCCATGATAATCTTGATGAACTGGTAGCAAGAGTCAGAAAAGCTCAGGAAAATAAAGAAGCGGTTTCTCTGGCTTATCTTGGAAACATCGTTGAGGTCTGGGAAAAATTTGATGAAGAAAATTTAAGAATTGATATTGGTTCAGATCAGACTTCGCTTCACAATCCTTGGGCGGGCGGTTATTATCCAGCCGGACAAACCTTTGAAGAATCAAACAAAATGATGGCAGAAAACCCTGAATTATTCAAAGAAAAAGTTCAGGAAACATTGAGAAGACACGCTTCCGCTATCAATAAACATACATCAAAAGGAACTTATTTTTTTGATTACGGAAACGCATTTTTACTCGAAGCTTCCAGAGCCGGAGCCGATGTAATGTCAGATCATCCTACGTTGGGAAGAGAGTTCAAATTCCCTTCTTACGTTCAGGATATTATGGGACCGATGTGTTTTGATTACGGTTTTGGGCCGTTCCGTTGGGTTTGTGCAAGTGGAAAACCGGAAGATTTGCAGAAAACAGATGAAATTGCCTGTCAGGTTTTAGAGGAAATGATTAAAACATCTCCCAAAGAAATCCAGCAACAGATGAAAGACAATATCACTTGGATTAAAGGCGCTCAGGAAAACAATCTGGTCGTTGGTTCGCAGGCGAGAATTCTGTACGCCGATGCGGAAGGAAGAATGAAAATCGCTGAAGCCTTCAACAAAGCCATTGCCAACGGAGAGATCGGAGCGGTGGTTTTGGGAAGAGACCATCACGATGTTTCGGGGACGGATTCGCCGTACAGAGAGACTTCCAATATTTATGACGGCTCAAGATTTACGGCAGATATGGCGATTCACAATGTGATTGGCGACAGTTTCCGTGGCGCGACCTGGGTGAGCATCCACAACGGTGGTGGCGTTGGCTGGGGCGAAGTGATCAACGGTGGCTTCGGGATGCTGCTCGACGGTAGCAATGATGCCGACAGAAGATTAAAATCAATGCTTTTCTGGGACGTTAACAACGGAATTTCCCGACGAAGCTGGGCAAGAAATGAAGGTGCAGTTTTCGCCATCAAAAGAGCAATGGAAGCAGAACCGAATTTGAAGGTGACGTTGCCGAATTTTGTGGATGAAAATCTTTTCTAAAAATGACTGTTCAATCTAAAGATTCTTTAATTTTTAAAGGAAAGCGCTATTCAATTAATGCTAATTTATCTGATTTAGATTTATTATCACATTTAGATATTGAAAAATACACAGCAAAATCTTCTCGTAATTGGAGAGGGTATACTGCACAATTTATTATAAGAAATAATTTTTTATGTCTTAATGAAATCTTCTTACATAATGATGAGGAACAATGTAGAATAGAACAAACATTACAAAAGTTCTATTCTAAATATGAAGATGGAAGAATTGAGTGGTTAAATGATGTTGTAATTTTAAACGAAGATGATAAAAATGAACCAATCAGAATTATTTTAGAGATTTCAAACGGTTTGCTTTCACAAGTTTTATTTTGTAATGAAGAAGAATTTGAAGAACTTGAGAAAAGGCAATTTAAAAATTTCATTGGAAGTGATGAGTATAAAAGAAAAATAGAATTTTATCTTTCTATGAATGATAAAAAAAATGCCTTTTTTACAGAGGAAAAAGTTGTAGGCTTTATGGAAAAAAATATTTTTTCTTACAGTACAAAATTGTATTGAATGAGAGTTTGTTTTAAAACTTTCAGATATAGAAAAACCTGCTGTGAGGAAGGTTTTTACTTTTATTTGTATAGATTAATTACGTTTTTTAGTTTTTCTAAAATTTCCAAACTTTGGATCCGATGCAGATAGCCCAGTTTTTTCATAAATTTCTCTTCTCCTTTCTTCTTCTGTTTTTTCTTTTGGTAAATTATGAGAATCTTTTTTCTTTTTAATAGGGAGTGTTGTGGCGATTCTTTCATTCGAAACACCAGTTGATTTATTAGGTAGCCACTTATTTCCACAATTTAAACAATGTATTTGAATTTTATTTGCTCCAACAGTACCGGCTACTAATCCTAATGGTCCAGCAACAAAAATTCCTGCTATGGCTTTTCCGAATCCAAATCCTTTTTTTTGTGAAGTGATTTGCTCTGAATTACATTTTGGACATCTTATCATTGTTTTTATATTTATTAGTTTAATACATAAAATTTAATCTAGTAATTAGAAAAATCTTCTGTGAAGTTGATCTTCATAATTTATTAATTATTTAATAACCTTTACGGCAGAGCGTATTGTTCCTGAGTAGCCTCCTAAATCTATCGTTATATACCATCTTCCAAAATTTGGAACTGAAACTCGATAAGGAGAATGCTTTATATATCCTCCATAATATTTATGATTTTTTCCATATTTATAATTTGAAAAGTTTGAACTATCCATAAGTTTAACATTTGCAGCAGTTCCTGCTAAAGTCACTTCAACTATTTCTCCACCACTTAATTGACCTAAATCGTGTACTTGATATTTCATTTTTTTAATTTAAAAATTAGTTCTTGTCAATAGATGAAAATTTCTTAGTAAAGTTTACAAAAATTAGTTCGCAAAATCGTCCAAGATAATAACCTTCAAAATCTTCAACTTTCCCAGTGTAACTATCAAACTTAAAAACTTGTGATGTCAAATATTGATTGTCATTATCTGTTATTAGTTTTATAACTCCCTTATCTCCCCATTGCCCAATATGTTTCAAATATTCTGTACTATTTATTGTTAATATTTTCCACGTTGACAACTTTCCTTCGTTGATAAGTTTTATAATTTCATTTTTGAAATCAGTTGCATTTGATGTTTTGAACTTTAATGTCATAATGTTATTTTTCTCAAAAGTATATAACTTAACTTAATAAAAATTACGGATTTCCGTAATCTAATAATTAAGACTCACTTAAACTCTAATTCACATCTCCGGACATTATATCATCCTTAAAACAAACCTCCTGCACCTGCATTTTGTTTAAAACAACCCTATTCATAACTTCCTGCAATTGCATTTTATCTAAAACAAGGTTGTTTCTAACCTCCTGCAATTGCATGAAGTCTCCAGCAAGTTGCGGGGAACTTCATGCAACTGCATTTTATTTCCCACAAAATGTTTTAAACAAAATGCAGAATTTTTTATATTTGTTTTGAGTAATTAATACATTTTTAACCTGAGTTCGGTTTAAGCAAAATTTAAAAACAATTGACCATCATTTACTTTTTTTAAGTTTAATGATGGTTTTTTGGGGAAGAAACAATAAGCAGTTAAGCTCCCCAAAATATTCATCATAAAATTACTAACACTTCTGTGGCGAGTATGTTCCACTTGACAATGGTTCTTTAATTCATCATTGATCGTTTCAATGATGGCTCTTTTTCGGAGCAAAATTTTGTCTTCCATTTTCATAATATGATTCTTCATATTCTTACGAAGTTTAGTAAAAAGCTGGATTCCATCAGCAAAAAGCATTTCCCAAAGAGCCTTGGAAAGATATCCTTTATCGGCAAATAGTTTTCCAAAAAGCTGCTGCGTCATTTTTTTGATATGCTTTGGGTTTCTGTCATCAATATTTCCTTTCGTTATATAAAAGGATAAAAGTTCTCCCTTTTCATTACAAACCAAATGCAGTTTAAACCCATAAAACCAACCCATCGAAGATTTTCCTCGCTCTGCCAAACCTTTGAAAACTTTGTGATTGTGAATCCTTTGGTTTCTGCAAACTTTCAAAGTTGTGCTGTCCATAAAGCTGATTCCAGTACATTTACCCAGACATTTTTCTTTCAAAAATAAGGCAAAAACCACAAAGCTTCTTTGCTGAAGTTCTATAAATCTATTGTAGGAAAGGGCTTTGGGAAACAAATTATTCCAATAACCACAAACTATTTCCTGATAATAATGCTTAAATGTTTTGTGTGCACCCAGATGAAAACCAATCATAATCGTAATAATTTCAGAATCCGACATCATAGATCTTCTGTTTCTTCTCTTCTTTTGGTCGCCGAGCGCCTGAAATTTCATGTGTTTGATTTGGAAATCAAATTCTTTACAGAAATCATCAACTTGTACAAAAATATTTGTAATTTGGTCTTTCAAAATCATAAGCAATAGTTCGTTTAAATATTTGAATGTTAGATACTTAAATATACGAATTATTGCTTTTTATTGCAAATTTATTTTGTATTCTTATCCCGAACTCAGGTATTTTTAACAAACAAACACATTAAACGATGAAGATTTCATTAGTGAGACTGAGCACCAAAGACCTTGCGACTTTGGCTCAAGGAATTACCAGCATTCAGTCAGGAAAATAACCTGTGAAAAGCAAAACTATTTATTCCCCTTCAATGTCACCCCAACAGAAATTACAGGTTTTGAAAACTGACTGCCATTGGCAACATCTCCATTACCGAAAACAAACTGATAGCCTGCTCTTGTGGTGAGATATATACCAACCTCTTCTTTTGTGAAACTTCCCAATTTCAGCGAAAAATCTACTCCACCCTGGATGTTGTAAAAGAGATCACGGTTGAGCTTTCGCGGTACTTCATATTGATTCTCCATCCAGATGCCGTCCACTTCGCTGTAGGAAGTTTCAGTCGTTCTGTCGTCAGGATTGACGAGGCCTAAAAAATAAAAACCGGTCGAGAGATACGTGCTGAAAAAAAAATTATCGCTATTGATCACATCATTTTGAACTAAAAAATTGATAATCAAATGATTTGACCAGGTTCTGTTGGCAAAATAGCCAAAATTTTCAGAATGCTTTTCGCCCGTGTAACTCATTGCTGCACCCAATGAAATACGGTTATTCACATAGCCCCGTCCATTAAGTTGTATCGCAGGCTGATACTGCCGAATTGCAGGCTGCCATTCTACTCCTCCGTAAAATGCGATCTTGTCTTTCTGTGCAAAACAGAGGTTGCCACACATTAGAAACACCAGAGTATAAAGTACTTTCTTCATAACCAATAAATTTAAAGTTCAACAAACAAAAAAGAATTTTTAATTTGAAAAAATGTCTTCATTCTTTATTTATTAGACTTTAAAATTTTGAAAAGGTTGCCCAGATTTCCGAGATTTTTCAGAAAAATGAAAACCTCTAGTGTGAGGCAGGTTTTTTGAAAGTATTTTGAACCTTGAATGTGTAGATTTTAAATCTGTGTCTAAGCTTTTTTGTGAATTTTTACGGATTGAAAGTCCGCATTAAAAATATTCTAATCACATTCTCTATCTTTGGTTTTTACAAATATTATAATGAACACATTAGAAGATATTCTCCAAAAGCAAACCAACGTAAAAGTGATTGACGCTTCCATCGATACCAAAGATTATGTGGCGATTGATCTCTCGGCTCGGCATACGGATGCTTTAAATCTGGATCTTACCAATGCAGAAAAATTTGAAGAATTTATTGAAGAGCATCTATTAGAAAATAAAGCGAAAGTAGCATTTGGCGGTTATCTGGAAAGGCGAAATCTGTATAAAAGAAGCGAAAATTTTAATGCCGAAAATACAGAAGAGAGAAACATTCATCTTGGTCTGGATTTGTGGATCAAAGCAGGAACTCCTGTGTTAAGTGCTTTGAACGGCACCGTTCACAGTTTTCAAAACAATACTTTTCTGGGCGATTATGGTCCGACGGTTATTCTTCAGCATGAAATTGAAGGCGTTACTTTTTACACGCTGTACGGTCACCTTAGCCTGGAAAGTCTTGATGGAAAAAGTGAAGGTCAACCCGTAAAAAAAGGAGAAAAGATTGCCGAACTCGGAAAACCGCCGGTGAATGGTGATTATGCGCCACATCTGCATTTTCAGATCATTAAAGATTTGGAAAATAAAAAAGGCGATTATCCCGGAGTCTGCAGTGAAAATGATCTCGGTTTTTACAGTAAAAATTGCCCGGATCCGGATATTTTGTTGAAGATTACCGAGTAGGTCTTTTAAAGAAAACAGATCAAGAACTTTTTGAAAGACAGGCAAAATTCTGTGCTTCATTTCACTGGTTCTCGATACATTTTTCTCCGTTTAGCTGCGAAAAACACTCCTTTAGATTTGTAAAAAGAAAATTGATACTTTTATTAAGAAGAGACAAGTGTTTAAGTAAACTAATAATCACTCCGAGCAAAACTCATAGTTCGATTAAGACTTAAACACTTTCTTATCAAAAAACTCAGATAGAAATTCGGGATTGGAGCCCATTATTAAGGAGTTGAGATGATGATAAGTTTCTCTTTCAATTAATCAAAACAAATTTATGGAAAAAGTTTTTATTGGAATTGACATTAGTAAACTAACTCTGGATGTTTTCGTTAAGGGAGGTTCTAAAACACAGCATTATCAAATTGAGAATAATTCGAAAGCTATCAAAAAGTTTTTCAAAAGTTTCTCCAATACTGCAGATACCGTTGTAGGAATGGAAAATACAGGAAGGTATAATTTTGAACTTTACGAAGTTCTAAGTAATATGGACCTTTTAGTTTTTGTTATAAATCCACTTCATTTAAAGAAAAGCATCGGTTTTTTAAGGGGTAAGAATGATAAACTCGACAGTCAGAGAATTTGTATTTTTTTGGAGAAAAACCACATGGATTTAGAGCCTTGGATTGCTAAATCTTCAGAGATTCAAAAGATAAGTTTACTCAATGCAGAACGTAGACACAGAGTAAAAATAAAAGCAGGTTTATTAAGACAGATGAAAGATTTAAGCTTTCTTAAAAATCATACAGATAAGGAAATTATAAAACTTAATAAACAATTGATTTTACTTTTAGACAAGCAGATTAAAACAGTTGAGAAAAAGATGGTAGAGATTATTGAATCGAATGTAGAATTGAAGGATCAATATAAAAGAATACAGACTGTCCCAGGTGTTGGAAAAGTATTGGCTACTATGCTAATTGTTAAAACTAATGGATTTACAGAGATTCAATCGGCAAGAAAGATGGCTTGTTATTCAGGGGTAGTTCCGTTTGATCATCGCTCAGGTTCATCAATCTATTACAAACCTCGAGTCTCTACGATGGCTGATAAGGAATTAAAAAAGATTTTACATTTAGCTGCGTTGAGCTCCATAAGATTGAAAAATGATCTCGCTTCATATTTTCAAAGAAAGGTTTTAGAGGGAAAGAATAAAATGTCTGTCTTAAATGCAATTAGAAATAAAATCATACACAGAGTTTATGCTTTGATAAAAAATAATTCTGTGTATAAAAATAATTTGCTTATGTCATAGAAATCGAACTGACGGAGCGAACTGACGGTATTTTCATTGCAGATTCCATGAAATTTATTAATGAATGTCTGTATTAAAATGATATTTTTGAAACATGAAAATGTTTAAAGCTAATCTCTATAATATATACGATGACCGAGGCTGTCTCGTGGGAGAACAGGTTTTCAGTTCTTTTATAAAAGGAACACATGAACATTTGAAAGTGGATGGTAAAGCTTACTATCACAAGAAAATAGGTTTTTTCGGCAGAGAGATTCATTATTATAATGAGGATGGAAAATTAATGCTGAAAATAGATTCTGTGCACGAAAGAATATTTTACTATGGTGGAAGTTATACCGAAATCTATTACTATAAATCCAAAAGTTGGTATAAAAGTTTGATTTCGCTTTATCAGTTTGAAAACGACAAACTGCTGGTAAAATTCAGAAGAAGGTACAGTTTTCGAAAACCGATCTATGAGGCTCAGGTAGAAGAAAATTTTCACAATAAATTACTTATTTCAGCATTTGTATTTTATTATATCAAAGGCTATGAAGATGTATAAAGAACAACTATTAATATGAAAAAACTAGGCATCATAGGCTTCGGCTGGCTCGGCAATCACATCGCAAAGAGACTATCAGAACAATACGAAATTTTTGCAACCACCACCACAGCATCAAAAATTGAAAGTATAGAATCCAAAGGTTATCATGCTAGTTTAATCCGTTTTTCACATGAACTGTATTCTGAAATGAAAGAATGGAAAGTTGCAAAAGAACTGGATGCCATTTTTATTTGTGTGCCTTTTTCTGGACTTCGGGGAGCCAAAGTTCCGATGAATGACAAAAGGCAAAACCTGCTCAACTTTCTGGGAGATTACAAGGGTCAGTTATTCTTGGCAAGTTCCACAGGTGTTTACCCTGAAACCGAAAAAGAATTTACAGAAGACGATCAGCCTGCGAAAGAAGTAGAAAGTGAAAGTTTTATTTTAGAAAAATTTCCTGAAACAAATATCCTGAGATTGGCTGGTTTGATGGGTGGTGACAGACTTTTAAAAAATTACAACATCTCAGGTCTGGATCAGTTGGTGAATCACATTCATTATTCAGATATCGTTTCGGTGATCGAAAAAATGCTTGAAAATAATTCTGAATCTAAAGTCTATAATGTTGTTGCACCAATTCATCCAAACAAAGAAGAGGTGATCAATGCGCAGAAAGATTTGCCTTACAATGGAGAAAGAACAGCGATTGGAAGAACTATTTCTCCTGAAAAATTGATTACTGAATTGGATTTTGAATTTCAATTTCCCGATCCGAGGTATTTTCATTTGTAGAATTTCTATCTGTGGACTTCGACGCAAGATTTAATTCAAAGCTAAAAATTTTCAAAAGAAAAGAAGATTTTTATTACATTTGTCTCATAAGTCGATACCAAAATATATAAAATTATGATAGCTGAAATAGAAAAATATATAGAGATTCAAAATAACATTGATGAGATTCTGAAAAATTCTCCTTTCAAAATGTCATACATTATTGAGAAATCAGGAATTAAAAAGCCTACTTTTTTCAAAAAACTAAAAGAAAAAAGATTTACGCCGGAAGAACTTTTAGTCATTTCTAAAACGATTGAACCTAAAGAATGGAGAAATGAAACCAAAGAAGAAATTCTGGAATCGTTGAAAAAAGCTCAGGAAGAAATTGATAATGGGAAAACTACGGATTTCTACGACTTTGTAGCGGAACGCAGGGAAAGATTAAAAACTTTGAAAGATGCGAAAGGTTAAGATTTCTTCTGAAGCAAAATTAGATTTAATTGGAATTGAAGAATATTTGCTAAATAAATGGAATGAAAAAGTAGCAGATGATTTTTATCAAAAACTAATTGATGCAATTGATATTTTGGAAACTGCTAATGTGAATTTTGAAAAATATTTGGATACCGACTTTAGAAAATTTCTTTTAACAAAACATAATACGATAATCTATAAGGTAATAAATGATGAAATAACTATTGTTCGCATCCTGCAGAACTTCCAAGATCCCGATGAAAATTATAAATCATTAGAAAAATAATCACAAACACATTAACTCGGCAATTTTGCTGAGTTTTTTATGCCTCAAAAAGTATATTAAATTTCATTCAAAAACCTTGTAAATAGAGCAAATCTATGAGTTTGTTATTCGGAAAGTCGATCTTAAACTCTAACTTTATTCTTTCAAATTTCAAATTATTAAAAATAAAAATTTATGAGTTCAGCAAATACAGAATCATTCAAGGAAATTTTTAAAAGCGAAAACGAAATCCCCGAAGAATATAAAGTTCAGGAAATTCATCAGAGAGTTTATCTTTTAAACGGCGAATTGGTAGAGTGGAAGGGTGACGTTACAGAAATTTACTCTCCGGTCTGCATCCGAACGGAAAACGGGTTAGAAAGAAAATTGCTGGGTAGCATTCCCAATATTGGTGTCGGTGAAGCGATGGATGTACTTGACGCATCTGTAAAAGCCTACAACAATGGCCTCGGCGAATGGCCAACCATGTCTGTAGAAGGCCGCATCAAATGTATGCAGAAGTTTGTGTACTTAATGATTAAAGAACGTGATCTTATTATCAAATTATTGATGTGGGAAATCGGGAAAACCTTACCGGATTCCACCAAAGAATTCGACCGTACCGTAGATTATATCAACCAAACCATTGATGCCTTAAAAGATTTGGATCGTGAGTCATCCCGTTTCCAACAGGCGGAAGGTACCATTGCACAAATCAGAAGAGCGCCGCTTGGAGTGGTTTTAAGTATGGGACCGTTCAATTATCCGCTAAACGAAATCTTTACAACGCTGATTCCTGCATTGATTATGGGGAATACGATTATATTTAAACTTCCTAAGCACGGTGTTTTGGCACATTACCCTTTATTACATGCCTTCAAAGAAGCTTTCCCAAAAGGAACGGTGAATACTTTATATGGAAAAGGTTCTGAAATCATCACCCCAATTATGGAAAGTGGTAAAGTGAACGTCTTGGCATTTATCGGTTCTAGTAAAGTAGCCAACGGACTGAAAAAACTGCACCCAAAAGTCAACAGACTTCGTGCAATTTTAAGTTTAGATGCAAAGAATGCAGCCATCGTGACCAAAAATGCCAATCTTGATATTGCTGTGAGCGAAATTATTCTCGGAGCACTTTCTTTCAACGGACAGCGTTGTACGGCTCTGAAACTGATCTTCGTACAGAAAGAAGTCGCCGAAGAATTTACAGCTAAATTAAATAAAGCCGTTTCAGAATTAAAACCAGGTTTACCTTGGGAAAAAGATGTGAAAATCACGCCGCTTCCCGAAGCTAATAAGCCTTCATATCTTAAAGAATGCATTGAAGATGCTGTATCTAAAGGAGGAAAAGTTCTCAATGAAAACGGTGGTTACAACGAAGAATCTTTTGTATTTCCTGCGGTGGTTTATCCGGTGAACAGCGATATGAAATTATATCATGAAGAACAATTCGGACCAATCATTCCTGTGGTGCCATTTGAAACAATTGAAGAGCCAATTGATTATCAGGTCAACGCTTCACACGGGATGCAGGTGAGTATTTTCAGTGAAGATGCTTTGGAAGTTTCACAATTAATTGATCCTTTTGTGAATTTGGTAAGCAGAGTAAATATCAACTGTCAGGCACAGCGTGGCCCAGATGTTTTCCCATTTACCGGAAGAAAAGATTCTGCCGAAGGTACGCTTTCGGTGTTTGATGCGCTTCGTTCGTTCTCTATCAGATCTTTGGTTGCTGCAAAATCTACTGAGTCTAACAAGAATCTTCTGAATACCATTGTCAGAGATCACGATTCTAATTTTTTGAGTACGGATTATTTGTTTTAGAATAAAAATTAGAGTGAAAAATTTCATCAAAATTCATATCCCCGTTCCTAAAGGGTGTCATTATGAAGAAATTTAAATCAATTCCGTCCCTTTTTTGAATTGAGGTGAGGTAAAGAAAATTGATTTTATAAAAGACAAACCTGCTGTGAGGCAGGTTTTTGTTATTTTATTTTTGATGTTTTTGGATTTTTACTTCCATGTCTTATTGTCAAAACATAAAGGTTTTCACCTATGATTTCATAATAAAGTAAATATTTCTGAATAACTTTAACCTTCACATCTTTAATATCGGTTTTTCTTCCAATTTCAGGATACTGTGAAATTAAGATAAGTTGGTTTTCAATGAGTTTATTTAGTTTTTGCTAAAAGTATTAGATTTATTTCTGTCCATCCAATATTCCAGAATTTCCATCAGTTCTTTTTTAGCTTTATTCGTCCAAACTATTTGTTTAGCCATTCATCAATATCTTTTTGAACATCAGTATTGTAATGAACTTTTCCTTCGGCAACCTCATTTCTGGCTTCAGCAATTGATTTTTTTTCTTCTTCATCAGTGATGTAAACTGATTTTTCAGTCTGAAATTTCAGCAATTGCAAAAGTTCTTCAAGTCTTACCTTATCGGTGATTGAATTGATTCGGTTGATAATATCAATCTTTAAATCTGCAGTATTCATGATAGTGCTTTTAATTGTCCTATAAAATTATGAAAATTATTTATTCGTCAAGATACTCTCAATAGACTCCACAATTTCTTTTTCTACACTTTCTTCATTTAAGCTCTCAAGCGTGTAGGTTTGTTCTTTCATAGCGGAAGTTCCGGTTCCGTTTTGGAAAATGGTGTCCTGATGAACGCCTATTTTTTTATAGAATTTATCGGCAATGAACATAATGTGCGGAAACTTATTATTGGTATAAAAATTAGAATCCACATTTCTTGCAATCTGAAGTTTGATGTTGGTTTGCCCATTTATTCCTGTTGCATTTTTACTTTCTTCATTCAGAGAGATTTTGCAACCATAGCCGTTTTGTCTCAGCATTCTTCTGAATTCTTGCATTTTTGGGTCGATGAGGTTTTTGCACAACGTTTTAAAACCTTCAATAAATAAATCTTCTTCGCTTTTTTGCTTTTCCTGGCTTTCTTTCAGTTTCTGTTCTTCCGTTTTTAAGTTTGAAAACAGAGAATTCAGTTTATTTAAATTTTCTTCTTTCATTTGATTTTGTATTTTCGAATTGGTTTTGATGTACCAATTTTTATTTCTTTAAATATTTTTCAAATATAAATAAATCAGGACAAAATTATTTGGTAAATCTCAAAACATAGATTAACAAAATCCATATTTACGAATAACAACCGCACATTACAAAAATTCATCTTCTTTGTCAGGTTGATTTTTGCGAAGAAAAAGACGAGGTAGATGAATATGCTTAATTTTCTATGGTGAAAATTATAAAAAATAACAAAACCTGCACTTAGGCAAGTTTCGAGGGTGCGAGCATCTTTCTTGTATTCATTATATATTTGAAATCACTTGCATTACATAACTAAGGAATTTTTTCGAATATCTTTTTAGTCATTTCACTAGCTTCTTGTGTTTCAAATATTAACAAGTTTAAAACATCTAAATATTGATTTTTAGCTTCTTTAAAAATAATAAAATTATATGTAGGCATACTTTTTAGAGTATTTCTTAAAACTATAAATTTTTTCACTGCGAAATCAATTTGAGAAGGAACTTGTCTTAATAAATTACTATCACCTCCAAAATTTTCGAACTTTAAATTAAAAATCTGAAGATTAATCAGTAATTTTTCAAAAGCACTAATGCCTACAGAATATAATTGTGAAAACAACTCTATCTCAGTTTCGGTTCTCTTTGCAGTTAAATTCATTGTCTTAGATAATGCTTTGTAAAGAATTGAAACTTCGGAACTATAATTAATAGATTTTTTTTCGTTGAGTAGGGAAAATTGCTCAGTCTTTTTGCTTATTTCTTCTGATTGTAGATTCATAATTGCTGTAATATTATTTATGCAAACAGTCGCATCACTAATTGATTCTAAATCTGAAATTATATCTTCGAAATCATTAGAAGCAACTCTTCCACGATAAACATCAAATTTTTCATCGTTTTTCTCAGAAGTAATTTTTATGAGTCTATTTTGTGATTTTTCGTTAAATTCTTGTTTGAATGGAATTTCAATTTTCCATCTTTTTTTATTTTTTTTGAAATTACTTTCTTTAATCTCTTGCCAATAAGTTTTTCCTTCTTCTGGAATATGTGCTATAAGGATGATTGGAATACAAAGGTTTATCCAATAATTGTAATGAATATTAGTAACATAATGGGAAAGTCCTTTTTCCGTTTTGTAAAAGTTACCGGAACCACTTTTAATTTGAACAGCAATAAATTTTCCCGTTGGTTCACCATTTTCAATCTGTTCAATAATTGCATCTAAACCAACATCCACAATTGGCTGCTCACGAAAAATCCATCCAAGATTTTGGATTACAATTTTTTCTGTTTCATTAACTCCTATTCTTTCTGTTGGATTATATCTATTCATGACGTTATTACCAGCGTTCGTTTTATTGCAATGTGTTAATGTTAAATAATTTCTAAATATAACTAACTCAATCCACTCTTAAAAACGTTTTCACGTAATCTCAATAAAAATTACACTCTCCAAAACATCCCCGCTTGAAACCCAATAATTTCTATAAGCTCAAAATAGTATGAAAACTATATTAAAATAAGGATTAGGTCACATTAGCATAAATAATTATCCGTGATTTGGAAAAGATACTCAAAATTTATTTTAATTTGATTACTTTGATGTAAGGGTTTTCTGGCTGGGAATTTTTTACTCTAACATTAATGAACTAATGAAAGCAGCGAATAACTCCACACAGACAACACCTATAGATTCTCCAGAAAAACCATAAAAGAAATGGGCTGCAAAATATCTGTAGCCCATTTTTATTTATGATGAATTTTCGTTTGGTTTAAGATTGATTTAACTTTAAATCATTAAGATTTTTTCTAAACTTTAGAATTTCTGAGATTACCTTCTCTCTCTTCCAATCTCTGCTACCACAAGCGTTCCTGCAAGGTTATCATGCAGACATTGATTTTTTTCGTTGAAGAAAAACATCAGATAGCCGATGAAAAATGTAAGGACATTCAGGATATTTGCAAAGAAACGACCCGTGGACTGACCAAAATTAATTTTAGCACCATCGGTGCTTACTAATTTGATATTGACCGCTTTTTGTCCAAGGGTTTGCTGGTCTGCGCTGCAATGCATCAATGCAAAATACAACCATCCGGGAAGTATTGGGATAATAGCAGATGGCAATACGATGATTAAAACATCAAGTATTCTTGCACCCAATCGCTCACCAAAATTAGCGAAACGATAGTGCACGATGTCGTTTTGTTCGTAGACTTTGATGGTGTTGTCTGATAAATATTCTACATAACCGATTTTCTGTTTTATAGAAGTTTTCTGAGGGATGTGTATCGGTAAATTGTTACTTACAGCTGGTGGCGAAACTAGATTAAATAAGCTTTTAAGTTCTTCGATTTGCTCTGCTTCTGTCCAGTTCGTAATACCTCCGTGCCAGACGAGATCGTTTTTTTTGATATTTAATTCCTTTAGTTGTTGAATTGTAAACGGACCTTTTCTGTCTGATCCATCAATGAGAAAGTATTTTTGTTCCATAATTTGTATTTATTTTATCTCTTAAATAGGATATAAATTGTTTATTTAAGAATTGCCAAATATAAAGAACCTCGTTCATTCATGAAAATGTTATTTTGTAATTTTTTGGCTTAAATCTAAAAAAAAAATGAACCGCAAAAAAATCTTGCAGTCCATTTTTATTTGTGATGAAATTTTTAATTTAAATTGACTTAAAAAATCAGGTTTAAATTAGTTACCATTTAAAAAAAAGGTAATAGTTGCATTCAACTGTTCGGCATGAGTGACATTTAAACCATGCGGTGCACCTTCGATGATTACAAAATTATTGTTTGCAATACTTTCTGCTGCTTGTTTTCCGGCTGTGTCGATGGGTACGATCTGGTCGTTGTCACCATGTACAATCAGCGTTTTTACATTTACATTTCCAAGTTCCGGTCGGAAATCTGTATTTGCCCAGCTTTCAGCACATTTTATGGTGGCAATAGGAGAGGCGCATGAGGCAATGCTCCAATCGTAGTTTAGTTGTGCCTGACTTACCGTTTGTGAAAGCAATCCGTAGTTGTAAAAGTTTTTGTGAAATGTTTCCAGGAAAGTGACTCTATCGGTTTTAAGATTTTCCATAATTCCATCTAAGTCTTCCTGCGGAACACCATTCGGATTGTCATCTTCCTGTTTTACCAAAGGAATAATTGATGAGATCAATGCAATTTTATCTACATTTTCAGAACCATAATTTGTTAAATAACGAACCACTTCACCACCTCCCATTGAAAATCCGAAGAGAATAACGTTTTTTAAATCTAACTGAGTAATAATTTCATGTAAATCAGCTGTTAATCCATCATAATCATATCCATCTGAAGTCGGTGCCGATTTTCCGAAACCTTTTCTGTCGTAGGTAATGACTCTGTAACCTAAATCTAGGAGAACCGGAACTTGCAGCTCCCAAGATTTTCCGCTCAAAGGCCACCCGTGAATTAAAATAATCGGCTGTCCCGAACCGAAATCTTCATAATAAAGTTCAAAATTTTTGCTGTCTTGTTTTGTAATGTAAGGCATATTAATATTTTTTTGTGATGTGATTACTTTAGACACAAATTTTGCGCCACCACAAGTGTGAAATAAAAATGTGGTATATTTTTTTGGATTTTAATTATTTTTAAAAGATTTAAAATTTAATATGCTTTTGGGTTGTTTGTGTGCGTCCACGCAGAACCTTTTAAAGGTTAACTTACTGTGTTTAATTTTGGAATCTTTAATCGCAAAGCGAGACAAAGTTTTTTTTATTTTCTTGCTGTTTTTAAGATAAACAAAGTCGTAAACTTCGGAAAGAAACACAAGTTATTATTAAAGTGATTTAACCTTGACAAGGTTGCCGAATGAAAAATGATTGAAAACTTATTAAAGAAAAAATAAAAAAACTGTAACATTTATTTCAAACAACTACTAACTCCATAGAGTTGAAAGCCATGACCTCATTAGAACAGGAATTTTTACATAAAATCGAAAAACATAAAGGAATCATTTTTAAGATTTCTAAAATGTACATGGATGATAAAGATGACCGCGACGATCTTTTTCAGGAAATTACTTATCAGGTCTGGAAAGCGTATGCAGGTTTCAGAGGTGAAAGTGAATTTTCAACCTGGCTGTACAGAATCGCTTTGAATACAGCGATTGTCTTCTTGAAATCTGAAAAGAAAAGAAGCTTTATCAACAACGAAGATTTTACTGATTACAAAATTGTGCAGGATGAATATGACCTCGAAAAAGAAGAGAAACTCTCTGCAATGTACAAAGCTATTAATCAATTAAATCCCATCGATAAAGCATTTATCTTTTATTATCTGGAAGATTTCTCAGGGAAAGAAATTGCCTACCAAATGGGGATTTCTGAAGGAAATGTACGTGTGAAAATGAACCGAGCAAAAAACAAACTGAAAGATATTTTAAATAATTAATAGGCAGGATGCTGAAAGTTTGAAGCTGGAAAACTTCCAACATCCATCTCCCAACTTCCAGCCAAGAATTTACAAAAACCAACATTATGAATATAGATGACCTTAAAAATACATGGAATGACGATGTTTCAGAGGAAACACCCGAAATCAGCATCGAGCATAGCAACAAAATCAATCTTCCGTTAGAAAAAATCAGAAGAAACATGAGAATGGAGTTTTGGTCAACGGTAGGAATTTTAATTTTCGGATTTCTCATCGTTTGGATTCCTATTCCTGAAGCTCCGTTTAAATTTAAGTTTTATCTGACGGTATTGCTGTTTTCAATGGTGATTGTGGTGTCGTTTTTCTTTAGTAAATTTTTCAAATTGTATAAAGATATTAGCAGTCCGATGATGAAAACTTATGAGAATCTGAAGGATTTAAAGTATCAATTTGATCTGAACAAGCAATATTATCTTTCATTTATGCTTTCATTCGTACCGTTTTTGGTATGTGAACTGATTATTGTAATTGAATTTATTCCTAATCCCAAACCATTGAGTAATGTTCAGATTGCTACAACTATTCTTTCAATGCTTGCAGTTGGGCTTTTTGGTTTATTCTTACTTGGAAAGTATTGGTACAGAATTTTTTACGGAAAATATGTGAGTCAGATTGAAAGTCTATTGATTGAGCTTAAAAAATAACATTTAGATTTTCGATTATAGTTTCGGCGGGCCTTTGGCCCGCCGAAAATCGTTAATTATAAAAATTTACACCTTTCTTAAATTCAAAATACTTTTTGCGGAATCTGATGCGATCACCAATCCTGCTCCCATCATAATGACATCTTTTATAACCAATCTCCCTGCTCCTGAAAGCAACGGAAATCCGTGTTCGGAACCTCCCAAATCAGGAACCCAGACTTCGGGTGTTGTAATGAGAAATGAAAGAGTTACAAAAGACATTCCTGCCGTTAAAATTCCACTTATTAAACCAATTTTTGGATAAAAAATTCCCAATAAAACTGAAATTCCGATCAGAACAATTGCCGTTCCTAATCCGTAAGAAAAAGTATATGTTCCGTTCGCTTCATGCCATTTTACATTTTCGGGAATTACTTCACCTTCTTTGTTTTTATGAAGCTTGTAATTATCTTCATCTGAAACATTGTTATTCAGCATAAAATTCATAAAAGGTGAGTTTGCTACAAAAGGAATAATTCCTTCCGCTTCGTAATGAAAGGCTTTCAGGCCGCCGATCCAAGCCATTACAATAAAAATGCTTATTCTTAAAAAATGAATAAAATTTTTCTGTGAGTTTGCTAAGAGTTCTAACATAATTTATTTTTTGACAAAGTTATGCTGAACCCAAAGCCTATGAAATGGATGATTGTGGACGTTATTTGTACAAATCTGCCACGATGGAAATTCCTGTTTCTTTTCTAAATTGTGTAGGCGAAATACCGACGTATTTTTTGAAATATTTACTGAAATGAAATTCATCATTAAAATTGAGTTCTACAGCTATTTCTTTGATTGATTTTCTTGTGAGATGAATCTGTTTTTTCGCTTCCAGAATTACCCTTTCCTGAATAATCTGAGAAGGGGTTTTATTAAATTTAGATTTAATTTTTTTGCTTAATGTGTTGGAAGTTACATGAAGTAAATCTGCATAAAAAGACAGATTCTTTTCCGAAAGGAAATGTTCTTCCACCAAATTTTGAAATGATTTGAGTTCGTTAAAATCATCTTTAATTAATTCTTTATCCGGAAGTAATTTATTCTTTTCCCGACTAGAAATTGCTAAAATCAGCTGAAGATATGACTGTAAAACAGAACCTGAAAAATCTTCATGGTGATTTACTTCCTGAATTTTTGAAAAGTATTCTGAAATTTCAAAATAAACTTGTTCAGTCAACGAAAAATGTGGAAAAAGATAGATGTTGTTGAAAAGTAAGCCATTGCATGCAACTTCCTTTTTATGAAATTCTATACAATAAAAGTCACTGTGAAAATTTAGAACTTCAACATCGATTTGAGCTTCACTTATAATCTGAATATTCTGAAAAGGGGAAGAAAAAAATACAGTTTTTCCGGTAAAATTATATTCTACAAAATCAACGACGATTTTTCCGTTTCCGTCAAACAGAAAAATATGATACATTGAATCGGCGAATATATTTCTGAAATACTCTGAACTCTCTTTCTGGACAGAAAAAAATGTATTTTTCATATGATAAAACTACATATTTTTTTATGCTTTTCTTAAATTGATGCTTCTTTAATTAGATTTACTGTGTATAAAAAGCCGGAAATTCTCTCAGAATAGAATAAAAATCCCGCCATTCAAAATATCTCGGACTTGCACTGCTTACATTCTCAAATCCTTTGTCTTTAAACAATTTTTTAGTTCGTGTTACGTGAAAATATTGTGAAACAACGATAAGACTTTTAAAGCCATACTTCTTTTGAATTTCTAAAGTATTTTCAACGGTTAATCTTGTATTATCTCCTTTGTTATCAACGATAATGACAGAATCTGGAATGCTTTTGTTAATGAGGTGTTCTTTCATTTTTGAACCTTCATAAAATCCTTCTTTTCCCAAACCGCCACTTACAATTATTCTTTTAATACGATGATTTTGATACAATTCAACTCCGGTTTCAAGACGTTTTTCCAATCTTTCAGATAATGTTCCGTCTTTATTTACTTTATTTCCAAGAATTACTGCAACATCTGCTTGAGCTCCGTTATCAGATAAACCATCATAAATAATGTACACAGAGTGAATGACAAACCATGTGAAAATGGTAAAACAGATAATTTTTAAAACTTTAAAGAAGTGTTTCATTGACTTAATCCTGAATTTTATTATCCTTCAATTTCTGAATATTATTCTTTACCCAATCTAGCTGTACATCTTTTTTATCAATAATATCTTGCATATTTTGGGTAATCTCAATATCAGGAACAACACCTTTTTGAGTATTTCCAAAGGTAATGTTGGGTTGAACTAAAAGCACTCCGATCGGTAAATCTATTTTGGAGTTGGGAAGTTTTTGGTAAGAATAAAATCCGGCAACTGTCCCGTCATTGGCACCACCTGTTTCTTCTCCTACTAACGTTACACGCTTGTCAAATTTTAATTTAGATGAAATAATAGACGATGCCGAAAAACTTCCGCCGTTAATCAGAACATATACTTTTCCTTTGAAAGCGTTTTCTTTTGGTTTGGTGGATTTATTTTCCTTCATTTTATAATATGCAATTCCGTCTTTTCCTTTGTAAACGTTAAGCGCCTGATACAAGAAATATCCTGGATAAGCCAAACTTTTGTAAGTGTATTCCAATGGATTTGATTTTCTGAAATAATTGGTTTTCAAAGGAGTCACTCTTGAAACTAGCTGAGAAGGTTTTATCAAAACAAAAGGTTCTGGAGCCAAATAAGAATACAATTGATTGATTTCATACAACGATCCACCGTAATTTTCACGAATGTCGATGATGAGGTAAGAAGATTCTGCATTTTTGATCCTTGCAAAAGATTCTTTGTAAAATTTATCTGAAAACGTTCTGGAGAAACTTTTTATTTTAATGTAAGCAATCGTACTGTCTTTATCTAAAAATTTAAAATTTCTGTTATAAGAGCTTGTTGCAGCCACATAATCATTCAGCTTTTTCTCAGGAGTTCGTTTTTTCTCGGCTTTATCTTTTTCAATTTCTGTTTTATTTTTTGACTCTCTTTTTAATGTTAAAATTTGTTTTTCGTCATTGTAAAGTGTTTCAATTTTAGCACTGTCCATAATTCCTTTTTCGGCAACGAAAAAATTAAAGAAAACATCTTTCAGATAATACGGATAGAAAGTGGTGTTGTAACCGTCACTGCTTATTAATTGACGGTATTTTTTCAGATAATCTGAGACTGGAACACCATTAATACTTAAAAGTTCAGTTCCGGGTTTAATATTTTGAATGGAATCTTTGTTTTCAATAAAATATAAATGATCTTCTTCTACGTGGTATTCAAATCTTCCGAAAAGTCCTTTTTTGTTTTTTAAAGCTTTAATTTCTTTTTTAGAAAACCTTTTTGCAGGAATTCTCAATGATAAATGTCCCTCACGGATTTTTGCAATGACAGGCTGTAATTTAAAATAAAACTGAGTTGAAGTGAGAGGTTTATTGATAGTGGTTTTTAAACTGTCAAATTTAAAATCAAGTTCTTGTTTTGAAATATACCAATTCAAATTTGGATGTATTTCCTGAAGTTTTCGATAGGCAAAATCTACATCTTCACGAAGTTTTTCTGGTGAGATCAAGCTTACTCTTTGTTCATTATATTTTTTTACGGAACTGCATGAAAAAAGACAGAGAACGAATAATGCGGTTAAAAAATATTTCAAGGCGTAGTTTTTTTAATAAACGAATTTAAAAACTTTTAAATATAATCAGAAATAAAAAAGTAAATTTCATTTTCATGCGTCAGTGATGAAAGAGTAGTAAACTTAGAGAAAGTTTTTTACATTTGAATTTCAAATTTTCACAATGATCTATTTTATCATATTGGTTGCAGTTATTGCAATTACAACGTATTTAGTAATGTCACAGCAGGTTTTCGGAGCAGAACCAAAAGGGAAACGTTTAGAAAGAATGCTGAAATCTGAACATTATAAAAATAAACAGTTTCAGAATCTGAGTTACACGCCATCTTTAGCAGAAGGATATACAATGCCGAAAGTAATGTTTGATTTCTTCTTTAAAAAGAAAGATCCTTTTTTGAAACCACACCACAGCGTACCTGCAATCCACACTAATTTAAAAAATCTTCCGAAAAATGAGGATGTTTTTATCTGGATGGGGCATTCATCGTACTACATACAGATTGATGGGGTTTCTTTTTTGATTGATCCTGTTTTGAGTAATTACGGTTCGCCTTTTAAATTTTTCAACAAAGCTTTTCCTGGTGCAGATTTATTCAAACCTCAAGATGTTCCGAATATTGATTATCTGGTGATTACCCATGATCATTACGATCATTTGGATTATCCTACCATCAAAGCAATTCAGTCGAAAGTTGATAAAGTGATTATGCCGTTGGGAGTTGGGGCGCACTTTGAAAGATGGGGTTATAGCGAAGATCAACTTTTGGAAGAAGAGTGGGGAGCTTCTCTTAATCTTAAAAACAATTTTAAAATTACCTTCACTCCGGCAAGACATTTCTCAGGAAGAAAACTCCACAGAAATAATACATTATGGACTTCCTACGTTCTCGAAACACCGAATAAAAAACTATTTTTAGGCGGAGACAGCGGTTATGATACTCATTTTAAAATGATTGGCGAAAAATACGGTCCGTTTGACTACGCCATCATGGAGAACGGGCAATATAACCCAGCCTGGAAATACATTCATGCATTGCCGGAAGATGTTATTCAGGCGAGTATCGATATTCACGCAAAGAATATTATTCCGGTGCATTCGGGGAAATTTGCTTTGGCTCTGCATCCCTGGAATGAGCCTTTACAAAAAGTAACAACCCTTGGGAAAGAGAAAAATTTACACATTCTCACTCCGAAAATCGGTGAAAAATTAGATTTAAATAAAACAGATCAACATTTTCAGAATTGGTGGGAATAATTTAGTCATGCCAGATTCCTTTGTAGCGTTTTGGGTGGTTTTCTAATTGCTGTCTTACAAAATCGCATTCCGGATCGATCATCAGATCTTTTTCCTCAGCATAATTGACCAATTTATCTAAAAGAAGTTTGGCGTAACCACGTCCTTCCAAATCTTCATCGATCTTGGTATAATATACATTCATCAATCTTCCGTCCACAGAAATCGACATATAACCTACTTTTTTATCATCTATTAAAAGTTGTAGTTCGTCCTGATACGGTGTTATATTAAATTTTATATTTTCCATAATTTCTATTTTTTTGTGAAAACTCTTTCTTAAAATTACAAATTAAATTTTTTATTAGAAAGATTTACCAATAATTGGAGTTAATTTATAATCATTTAAATTAACCTGAGTTCGGGATAAGAATACAAAATAAATTTGCAATAAAAAGCAATAATTCGTATATTTAAGTATCTAACATTCAAATATTTAAACGAACTATTGCTTATGATTTTGAAAGACCAAATTACAAATATTTTTGTACAAGTTGATGATTTCTGTAAAGAATTTGATTTCCAAATCAAACACATGAAATTTCAGGCGCTCGGCGACCAAAAGAAGAGAAGAAACAGAAGATCTATGATGTCGGATTCTGAAATTATTACGATTATGATTGGTTTTCATCTGGGTGCACACAAAACATTTAAGCATTATTATCAGGAAATAGTTTGTGGTTATTGGAATAATTTGTTTCCCAAAGCCCTTTCCTACAATAGATTTATAGAACTTCAGCAAAGAAGCTTTGTGGTTTTTGCCTTATTTTTGAAAGAAAAATGTCTGGGTAAATGTACTGGAATCAGCTTTATGGACAGCACAACTTTGAAAGTTTGCAGAAACCAAAGGATTCACAATCACAAAGTTTTCAAAGGTTTGGCAGAGCGAGGAAAATCTTCGATGGGTTGGTTTTATGGGTTTAAACTGCATTTGGTTTGTAATGAAAAGGGAGAACTTTTATCCTTTTATATAACGAAAGGAAATATTGATGACAGAAACCCAAAGCATATCAAAAAAATGACGCAGCAGCTTTTTGGAAAACTATTTGCCGATAAAGGATATCTTTCCAAGGCTCTTTGGGAAATGCTTTTTGCTGATGGAATCCAGCTTTTTACTAAACTTCGTAAGAATATGAAGAATCATATTATGAAAATGGAAGACAAAATTTTGCTCCGAAAAAGAGCCATCATTGAAACGATCAATGATGAATTAAAGAACCATTGTCAAGTGGAACATACTCGCCACAGAAGTGTTAGTAATTTTATGATGAATATTTTGGGGAGCTTAACTGCTTATTGTTTCTTCCCCAAAAAACCATCATTAAACTTAAAAAAAGTAAATGATGGTCAATTGTTTTTAAATTTTGCTTAAACCGAACTCAGGTTAAATTAATAATTGCAGTTAAGGCAAGATGTAAAATTGCTTTTAATATTATGAATGCTCATTTTTTTAATTGTTTTTTTCAATATTTCATTTTGAATTTTCGGTATGTTTTCTTTGATTAAAAACACCGACTTTTGTAAATCTTTTTAATCTACCGAAGTATTTAATTTCCAAATGAAAACGCTCAAAGAAAAAAATCAGTTTATTGCTACGATATTGGCTTTTGCCGTAATTCCGATGTCGGGTTTGGCAACAGATATTTATCTTCCATCAATGCCGAGTATGGCTACAGAGCTTCATCAGCCGGAAAGCAGCATTCAGCTTACACTTTCTATATTCTTAATCAGTTATGGGCTTACTCAGTTTTTTGCAGGAAGTGTTGTCGACTCGTTCGGTAGGTTCCGGGTTTCTGCCATTTCTCTGGCTTTGTTTGTTGTTAGTTTTTTGATTACTGCTTTGACGAAAGATATTTTGGTAATTTATGCAATGCGCGTTTTGCAGGGGATTTTGTCAGGATTTGCAGTTGTCTCGAAAAGGGCATTTTTTGTCGATGTTTATGAAGGCGAAAAGCGAAAACATTATCTGAGCATCATGACCATTGTTTGGTCTGTAGGTCCCATCATTGCTCCTTTTATTGGTGGTTATCTTCAGAAATTATTTGGATGGCAATCTAATTTTTATGTTTTAGCAGCATATAGTTTGATTTTACTGATTTTTGAATTGGTTTTTTCCGGAGAAACTTTAAAAATCCAGAAGCCTTTTAATTTCAATTATGTACTTAAGGAATATGATCTGATGTTCCGGACAAAAGATTTCTTTTACGGAATGCTGATGTGCGGAGTGAGTTATGCAATGGTGATTTTCTTTAATTTGTGTGGAGCTTTTATCATCGAACACAAGATGGGATATTCCGAAGTTGTTGCAGGATATGTTTCATTGATTCTCGGCTTTGCCTGGATGACAGGAGGATTTTTAGGTAAAGCTTTAATTAAAAAAGCATTTCTTCCGAAAATTAGATATGCAAATTTTATTCAGATCTTTTTAATTGTAGCAATGATTTTCTGCTCTTTTTACCTGAATAATATTTTTACATTGGTTGCATTTGCGTTTGTTATACATGTGACGGCAGGATTTATCTTTAATAATTATTTTGCGTACTGCATTGGAAGATTTCCTGATTCTGCGGGTATTGCAGGAGGTTTGACAGGTGGAGTAGCCTTCATTATTACGTCAGCAATCAGTTACGGAATTGTAGCTTTAATTAAACCCGAAATTCAGCTTGAAGTTGCACAAGGATATTTTGTCCTGGGAGTTTTAGGATTGATTATTTTGAGTATTACGAAATTGAGAAAAGCGCATATTTGAATAATTAGAAATTAGAAATTAGAAATTAGAAATTAGAAATTAGAAATTAGAAATTAGTTTTTTGATAAATTTCAAATTTTGTATTAATCAATATCAATAGGAGGGCTTTAGCCCGCTTTATTTTTTATAATATAACGATTGGCTTTAGCCAAAACTTAAAAACATTTCGTTATTACTATGCTTAGGTTCCTCCGGAATTACAAACTCTTGTATATTTTACCGTGTTATTAATGAAAAATATTTGTGCTATTCGTGTTTTAACGAAACAAAAAAGCCCCTTTAAAAAGGAGCTTTCAATTTATATTAAATTCGAAAATTAAATTCCGTCAATAATTTCATTTAAAACCGTACTTGGTCTCATTGCCTCATACGTTTTGAAAGTATCAGTTTTGTAGTATCCATCAATATTTTGAGGCTTACCTTGAGCGCCAATTAATTCAGAATTGATCACTTCTTCGCTTTCCTGCAATGCTTCTGCAACCGGAGCAAATTGATTTGCCAATTCAACATCAGCAGTTTGGTTAGCCAAAGCTTCTGCCCAATACATTGCCAGATAGAAATGAGAACCTCTGTTATCGATTTGTCCTACTTTTCTTGCAGGAGATTTATCAGTCGCTAAGAATTTAGCATTTGCTTCATCCAATGCATCCGCAAGAACCTGAGCTTTCGTATTTCCTTGAGTTTGTGCTAAATGTTCTAAAGATGCTTGTAAAGCTAAGAATTCACCTAAAGAATCCCATCTTAAATAACCTTCTTCTAAGAATTGCTCAACGTGTTTTGGAGCAGAACCTCCAGCTCCAGTTTCGAACAAACCACCACCATTCATCAATGGAACGATAGAAAGCATTTTAGCAGAAGTTCCTAGCTCAAGAATTGGGAAAAGGTCTGTAAGATAATCTCTCAATACATTTCCTGAAACAGAAATCGTATCTTTTCCTTCTCTTGCTCTTTTCAACGTTTCCGTCATTGCATCTTTAACATCAAGAATTTTGATATCCAATCCGTTTGTATCATGGTCAGCAAGATATTTTTCAACTTTTTTGATCATTTCTCTGTCGTGCGCTCTTCCCTTGTCTAACCAGAAAATTGCCGGAGTATCAGAAAGTCTTGCTCTGTTTACAGCTAATTTTACCCAATCCTGAATCGGAGCATCTTTCGTCTGACACATCCTGAAAATATCTCCGGTCTCAACTTTTTGAGAAAGAAGAACGTTTCCGTTTTCGTCCTGAACTTCAACTGTTCCTTCAGCAGATGCCTGGAAAGTCTTGTCGTGAGATCCGTATTCTTCAGCTTTTTGAGCCATCAAACCAACGTTCGGAACAGAACCCATTGTGGTAGGGTCTAATTTTCCGTGTGCTTTCATATCATCAATCACTGACTGATAGAAACCTGCGTAAGAACGATCAGGGATGATACAAACTGTATCTTCTTCTTTCCCTTCTTTGTTCCACATTTTTCCACCGCCCCTTACCAAAGCAGCCATAGATGCATCAACAATGATGTCAGAAGGAACGTGGAAATTCGTAATTCCTTTATCAGAATTTACCATTGCCACTCTTGGTCCGTTTGCCAAAGCCGCTTCAATATCCGCTTTGATTTCAGCTTCCTGAGCATTTCCTTTGATTTTATCGAAAAGGTCAGCAAGACCGTTGTTTGGATTTACATCTAAAGAATCGAAAGTCTCAGCATATTTAGTGAAAACATCTTTGAAGAAAGTCTCAACGATCGCTCCGAAAACGATTGGATCAGAGATTTTCATCATCGTAGCTTTCAGGTGAGCCGAAAGTAATACATTTTTATCTTTAGCTTCTTGAATCGCTTCCTTAACGAAAGATTTCAAAGAATTTAAATTCATTACAGAAGAATCGATCACTTCTCCGGCCTTTAGATCTGCGAAATCTTTTAATAAAGTTTCTGCACCGTCATTACCTTTAAAAACGATTTTATATTTTGTAGCGTTCTCAAGAGTCGTCGAAGTTTCAGTTCCGTAGAAATCTCCGCTGTTCATGTGAGCAACGTCAGTTTTGCTGTCAGATGCCCAGTCGCCCATTCTGTGTGGGTTTGTTTTTGCATAGTTTTTAACGGCTTTTGGAGCACGTCTGTCAGAGTTTCCTTCTCTTAACACAGGATTTACAGCACTTCCTAATACTTTAGCATATTTAGCTTTGATGGCTTTTTCCTCGTCATTTTTCGGTTCTGCAGGATAGTTTGGAACTGCGAAACCTTTAGCTTGTAATTCAGCGATTGCAGCATCTAGCTGTGGTGCAGAAGCAGAAATATTTGGTAATTTGATAATGTTTGCGTCAGGCTGAGTCGCTAATTCACCCAATTGAGCTAAAGCGTCATTGATTTTCTGATCATCTTTCAAAAACTCAGGGAAGTTTGCTAAAATTCTTCCTGCCAAAGAAATATCCGGAACGGCGATTTCAATGTTTGCTGGTTTTGTAAACGCTTTTACAATCGGTAAAAACGAGTGTGTTGCCAACATTGGAGCCTCATCTGTAAGTGTGTAATAGATTTTTGATTTTTCTGACATTATACTGTTATTTATTATTTAAAGTTTTAGTTTCACAAATTTAGTAAATATCATCGTTTTATCAGGAGTCTTTGTGTAAAAAAAGAGGCTTTTGCCTCTTTAAATTATATTTGTGTAATTGTATAAGTTCCTGTTCCGTTAAATTGTATTGTAAAAGTAATTTTATAATTTTTTGGTGTACTCGTAGTATTAGGAAAATTGATATAATCGCCATTTAAGTCGAGACTTCCGTCGTTTAAATTATCGCCTAATGTTTCACTGAAGCTATTATTATTCAAAGAAATTTTAAATGCTTTTGCATTTGTATTGGTTACTCCAGAAACATTTATGTTAAAAACATTAGTAGATACTCCATAAGTCAATCCAGATACTGTTGCCGTTCCACTGTCAAATATTATAGTAGGATTAAAATTATTAAAATATACTCCATAAAAAGTAACTCCATTAACATTTCCTTGAGCAGCCACTCTAATTTGATAAAATCCGTTTGAATTGATCAAATATTCATTTCCGTTAGGAATAAGATCATTACCAGTATTAGATCCATAAGTTTGAGCTCCTGAATTTTGAGCTCCAGTAAATTTAAATGTACTATTAGCTGCAAAATATTTATATCCTATTTTATCACCGTTAGCTAATCTTAGCAGTTCAGCATTACTTGCGTTGTACGAATTATAGGAACCATACATATATAAATTTGTAGGTATTATCTGACTAACTGTATTTGAGTTTGTAGGCAAACTCAAAGTTCCCGCATTATTTACACCTAAAGTATAGGCTGTTCCATTTGGAGATGTAAGTGTAATGCCTTGTCCCGCTCCTGTTACAACAGTTTTACTAACCTGAGAATAGGGTACACTCATCAATTGATTTACCCCAACATTCGTATAATTACTTCCGCCTGCAGGATCCATTTCTACTTTTACAAATTTTGTATTAGTTCCCCAATTAATCGCTCCAAAATTTCCTGTTGTAGGAGTTCCTTGTCCGATATTTAAGTTAACCAAACCTTTTGAGTTTGTTGTTTTATTTTGAGTTTCAGTATATAAAACAGTTCCTGTCGCAGAATTATCTAAAATGCTTATTCTTAAAGCAACATTTCCGTTGGCAATTGGAGCACCCGTAGCGTTGAAAGCAATTGTTTGATAACTAAAAGCTTGCGGAACTTGTGCGCTTAAGAAAGAAGCGATAAATAATCCTAAAGTAGCGTATAATTTTTTCATGTTTGATTAGTTTTTAAGGTTTTTTAATAATTTTAATTGGCTTGATGTCAGGATTTTTGAACGTCATCATGTAAGTGCCTTGACTCAATGTTCTTAAATCTAATTTGTCTGACTGTAATTTTGTTTTTAAGACAAGTCTTCCTGCAAAGTCGTATATTTCAACTTCGTCGATTTTTGATTTTGAATTTAATTTTACATAAACGAAATCAGCGGTAGGATTCGGGTAGATTTTTACAGTCTCTTTTTCCAATTCACTTACGCCCAAAACCTGTAATACAGTCTGATAAAGCATTCCCATTGTTCCCGAATTGTTTTGGTCAGGATCTGTAGGAATCACATAGATTTCTCCTACAGAATGCGTGAAATTATCTGCAGATACAGCTCCGGAATTGATGTTGCCAATTACTGACTGGGCAAATCCGAAGCATGGTACTGCAAATAACAACAGAGTAATTTTTCCTCGCATGGTTATTAATTTTTTTTTAAGTGCGTAAATCTAATTAAATTTTGATATTGAAAAGATGATTTTAATTATAAGTATTTTTATGTTCATTTTAAGAATTATTTAACCTTTATTTCAAATGAAATCGGCTGAAAATTGAATAAATTTGAGAAACTTTAAAAAATTAAATTATGTCTAATATTACTTTAAAAGGAAACGCAGTACACACATTAGGAAAACTTCCTGAAGTAGGTTTTACCATCAAAGAATTTGCTTTGGTAGATTCAGGCTTAAATGTAAAAACTTTAGAAAGCTTTGAAGGAAAGAAGAAAGTATTCAACATCTTCCCAAGTATCGATACACCTACATGTGCATCTTCGGCAAGAAAATTCAATGAAGAAGCTAATAACCTTGAAAATACAGTTGTCATCAATGTATCTAAAGATTTACCGTTTGCTTTAACAAGATTTTGTGCTGCTGAAGGTCTGAATAATGTAGAAACACTTTCAGATTTCAGAGGAACTTTCGGTGATGATTATGAAGTAACCATCACAGATTCTCCAATGAAAGGTCTTTTGAGCCGTGCTGTAATCGTTACTGACGAAAACAATAAAGTAGTTTACACAGAGCAGGTTTCTGAGATTGCCAACGAGCCAAATTATAGCGCAGCTTTAGATGCTTTGAAATAAATAATAAGTATTTCTCATCAATTAGAATCATTCTGTTAGTTTAATAGAATGATTTTTTTATTTTTGTGAATCAACGCAATAACCAACCATTGAAAAATAAATTTACTTCTTTAGCAATCATCTGTTTTCTTTTTTACGGAAATACAGTTTTTATAGCGCAGGAAGCTGCGGTAATTGTTGATTTAAAAAGTAAGCTTTCGAAATCAAAAGACGAAAAAGAAAAAAATCAGCTGATTCGGGATATCGCAAATGAGTATATTAAAGCTAAAACTGTAGACAGCATTCTGGTCTATGGAAAAAAATCTTTGCCCTATTTAAAGAAAACTAATGATTTTGTAAGATTGGGTAACGTCAATTTGGTTTTAGCTCAAATTTTAACGTCAAATCTTACATATAAAGACTCAGAGTTTTATCTTAAAGAAGCAGATAAATATTATAAAGCAGCAAACAATTCTGATAAAAAAGCCGTCGTTAACTATTATTTCGGTTTACTATATTCTTACGAGAAAAAATTTGCAGAGTCAACAGATTATTTACAAAGAAATATTCAGTATTATCTTGATGGGAAAGAAATAAACAAAGAAAACAAGTACTATATAATGCTAAGTTATCAAAGTTTGGTTTCAAGTTCTTTTGTGCGGCAAAATTATGGTGAGTCATACAAATATCTTAATACCTACATTGATTTTATAAAAAAGAATTATCCTGAAAAGATAGAGTATGCACACGAAATGTTGGCAGGCTTCTATCTTACAACAGAAGATTCAAAAAAAGCGTTGAATGTTTATAAGAACCTTCTGCCTATCTATACTAAACAAAAGAAATATGAAAATTTAGCATATGTAAACAGAAATATTGGATCTTCATACTACGGTCTAAAGAAAATGGATTCTGCAAAAATTTATTTGAACGAAGCACTCAGATATTACGAATCTAAAAATGATAATGAGAAAATGGCTGACATCAATAGTATTTTGTCTCATATTTATTTTGATGATAAAGACTATCAGAAATCTGAAGATTTAATAACCAAAGCTATACAGTTGTCACCCGAAAAAAGTGATAACAATTTTAATCATAAATCCTATTATTCAGCTGTGAAGGTTTATAATATGTTTCGAGATAGTGCTCAGATAAGAAAAGATGTACATAAAAGAGCAGAATTAGAAAATATTATCACAGATCTTAACAAAATCTCTTTAGCTGCACAAAACGAAAGATGGTTTGTAGACCCAAGTGTGACGATTACAAACTACACTACACTTTCTAATGCTTACGAACTTCTGGGAGATTATAAAAAAGCTCATATGTATTTTCAGAAAGCAATGACTGAAAAAGACAAAGCGTATGGAAATGAAAAAATGAAAGAACTTTCTAATCTTCAATCTGAAACAGAAGTTGCCAATGAAAGAGCAAAAGTAAAGCTAGAGGAAGAAACCAAACGCATCCAGTTACAAAAAGAAATAGAGCTAAAAGCGCTCCGTTTTGAATTTGAAAAAAAACAAGCAGCTGCAAAAACCAATGAAGAGCGTAAAAGGCTATTGCTAGAGGAAGATTTAAGAAGAAAAGAAATTCAATTTAAATTTGATCAGAAACAGCAGGCGGTTCTCTTAAAATACAATCAGGAAAAAAATATTACCAAAATTAATCAGGAGAAAAAAGATGCCATTGCAAAAGCTGAATTAGAAAGTTCTCAAAATCAAAAAAATATTTGGGCAGTCGGAGCTGGTCTGTCACTTCTTTTATTAGGTTTTGCAGGATTTTCATACAACCAAAAGCGTAAAGACAACAAAAAAATTGCAGAAGAAAAATTAAAATCAGATAATTTACTCCTAAATATTCTTCCGCATGAAGTTGCTGAGGAACTTAAAGAAAAAGGGAAAACCAATGCAAAACATTTCGATGAGGTTTCAGTTCTGTTCACAGATTTTGTCAACTTTACGGCAAATTCCGAACGGATTGGCGTGCAGGAAGTTCTCAATGAGCTGAATATCTGTTTCACAGAGTTTGACAGCATCATGGAAAAATACAATTTAGAAAAGATAAAAACCATCGGTGATGCGTATTTAGCAGTGAGTGGTTTGCCTGTTTCGAACGATCAACATGCAAAAAATGCAGTCAATGCAAGTTTAGAAATTCTTTCTTATATTCAACAAAGAAAAAAAGACAACCCGAACGCTTTAGATATAAGAATAGGAATTCACTCGGGACCTATCATTGCAGGGATTGTGGGTGTGAAAAAATTCGCTTACGATATTTGGGGAGATACGGTGAATACGGCAGCAAGAATGGAGCAGAACAGTTCATCGGGAAAAGTAAATGTTTCTGAAGCAACCTATCAACTAATAAAAGATGATTTTACTTTTGAGCATCGCGGAAAAATCGAAACCAAAGGTAAAGGTGCAATGGAGATGTATTTTGTTAATCAAATTTAATTTTATCACAGTGAAAAAAAATCTACTCCTAACATTTTTACTTTTCTTGTTAATAGGATTGCAAAATTTCTGTTTTGCACAAAATTCTCGTGAGAAACCTAAAGTTTTTACCGAAAAGGAAATAAAAAACGGCGCAGAAATTTCTGAAGCAAGTAAATTTTTTGCAGGTGACAATCCGGCTTTTGCATCTGTTGAATTCGATGATTCTAATTGGAAAAACCTTGAGTTTTCATCCAAAAAAAATTATACTAAAGATCACCCTTATTGGATTAGGTATTATTTTAAAATAGATTCTACAATGATTAATGAGTCATTGTGTTTTGATGTGAAACAGGTTGGAGCATCTGAAATTTATCTAAACGGTAAAAAAATCGAAACTATTGGCAAAATAGGAGATAGCAAAACAAGTGTGTTCAAAATAAAAAATGAAGTTCCGCAATTATTTTCTTTAAATAATACAGAAGTTAACGTTATAGCCATTCGCTTTTTACCCATCGTTGGTAAAAAAATAAGCATCAATTATAGTCCTGTAACGCTGGATGTAGAGTTGGTTTCTGCCAAGGAGTTTTTGGATGAAAATATTAAAATGATGAAGGGGTTCAATTTTGTGGCTATGCTCATCTGTGGCGTTTTTTCAGCTCTAGGTTTCATTCATTTGCTCTTATTTTTATTTTACAGAAAAGCGATTTACAATCTGTATTTTTCAATATATAATCTTTCCATCGGTTTGCTAAGTTACATGGTTCTTTCGTTTTACGAAATGACAGATCCTTCAAGTGTAGATATTTATGGTTTCTTTTCTTTTTTCTCAGTACTGGCTTTTGGAGCTTCGCTTACAGGTTTCGTCAATACTTTATTTGGAAGAAGTAAGATCAGGTTAAATGTTTTACTTATTATTGCGGCTTTGCTTCTTATTGTGTATTATTTCAGTGCGGCTGCGGCTATAAGTACTGTTTTTTTCTATATATTTTTCGTTTGGTTTGAATCTCTTTATCTCATTATCAGAGCAATGATTAGAAAAGAAAAATCTGCATTTATTGTTGGTGGCGGAATTCTTACATTTTTTGCAATCATTATTCTTACCATCATTGCTAAGATTTTAGATTCTTTAAATATTGAAATGCCCACAATGTTTTCGGGAGATGAATTTGGCATATTTGTCTTAGTTCTGATTCTTGTAAGTTTCCCTATTTCGATCTCTGCTTATTTGGGCTGGCAATTTGCATCAACCAATTTAAGTCTGATAAAACAGCTCGATGAAGTCAACCGACTTTCTGATGTCAATTTAAAACAAGAACAGGAAAAACAGCAGATTCTTCAGGATCAAAATGACTTACTTGAAAAACAAGTTGATGAAAGAACCTTCGAATTGCAGAAAGAAAAACAGAAAACAGAAAACTTACTACTTAATATTCTTCCACATGAAGTAGCTGAAGAATTAAAAGAAAACGGAAGTTCTGAAGCCAAATATTACGATGAAGTGACTGTTTTATTTACCGATTTTGTTAATTTTACCCAGAGTTCTGAAAAATTGGGTGCCGAGAAAATGCTGGTAGAATTGAATGAATGTTTCACCGCTTTCGATATGATTATGGAAAAGCATGGTTTAGAAAAAATAAAAACGATTGGTGATGCTTATTTAGCGGTGTGTGGTTTACCGCTTAAAAATGAATGCCACGCTTATCAGACAGTTTTGGTAGCTTTGGATATTATTGATTTTATTGAAGAACGAAAAAAATCAAATCCAAATGCTTTAGATATAAGAATCGGAATTAATTCAGGATCTTTGATTGCCGGAATTGTTGGTGTTAAAAAATTCGCTTATGATATTTGGGGCGACACCGTAAATACTGCTGCAAGAATGGAGCAAAACAGCGAAAAAGGGAAAATAAATATCTCAGATTCAACCTATCAATTGGTAAGAGAAAAAATTAACTGTGAGTACAGAGGAAAAATACACACCAAAGGAAAAGGCGAAATGGATATGTATTTTGCTATTGAAACAAAAGAGGATTTATAAATTATTTACAACTATTAGTACAAAAGACTTTGTAATCTTTGCTGAGTGAAAAACCTTTGCGAACTTAAAACAGTCAGTAGTCAAAAAAACTTTGCGAACTTTGCGTTAAAAAATTAGCATCGCTGTAAACAAAAAAACACTTTCTATTTAAATATGGAATACGAAAAATTAAATAAAATAATATTAAAAAGACTCAAGGAAAATCTTCCGGAGCACCTTTCTTACCACAGCGTGATGCATGTGAAAGACGTTATTGATTCTGTCGAAAAAATTGCGAAGTCAGAAAAAGTCAATGATGAAGATTTAGTTCTGCTGAAAACGGCAGCATTATTCCACGATACAGGATTTTTGTACGGTTCAAAAGAGCATGAGGCAAAATCTTGCGAAATTGCAGAAGAATATCTTTCAGAACATGGTTATTCTCAGGAGCAGATTGAGAAAATCAAAGGAATGATCATGGCGACAAAAATTCCGCAGACTCCGCACAATCACTTAGAAGAAATTTTAGCCGACGCTGATCTGGATTACCTTGGAAGAGACGATTTCTTTGTGATCGGAGATAAATTATTCGAAGAACTTTCGATGTTTGGAATCGTAAATTCTGAACGTGATTGGAATTTATTGCAGGAAAAATTCCTTGAAAGCCATCATTATTTTACCCAGACAACCATCAACAACAGAAAACAGAAGAAACAGGAAAATCTTGATATCATCAAATCAAAACTAAAAAACGACTAATCCTAATATGAGCTCAGCTTCAACTAAACATGGTCCGCTATTTTCAATTTCGGATATTATCTATCTCGTTTTGGGAGTGATTTCGGCAAGTTTTGCTTTAAAATCTTTCCTGGTTCCTAACCACTTTTTAGATGGTGGTGTTACCGGAATTTCACTTTTATTACACGAAGTTTATCATTGGAATCTTGGCGTGATTTTACTGGTTTTAAATATTCCTTTCATTGTTTTGGCATATTTCCAGATTGGAAAACACTTTGCTATCCGAAGTTTTTTGACCATCTTATTGATCATTATAACCATTTATGTTGTTCCTTTTCCTGAATTGACGCACGATAAACTGCTGGTCGCCATGTTCGGCGGATTTTTCATGGGAATCGGAATTGGTTTAGCTATGAGAGGTGGCGGAACGTTCGACGGAATGGAAGTTTTAGCATTATTAACATTCAAAAAAAGCAGTTTCAGTATTACTGAGATTATTCTAGGAATGAATGTCATTATCTTCATTATTGCGGTAAAATTCTTGAATGTGGAAACGGCTTTATATGCAATTATGACGTATTTGGTGGCAAGTCAGATCACAAAATACGTCATTGAAGGTATCGAAGCATATACAGGCGTTACCATCGTTTCGGGGAACAGTGAAGAAATTAAGAAAGCTTTGGTTTTAACGATGAATAGAGGAATTACAGTCTACAAAGGCGAAAGAGGTTTTATGAAAGAGTCTTTTGAGCAAAGTGCCGATGCCGATATTATCTTCACGATTGTAACTCGTTTAGAAGTAAGAAAATTACAGAATATCGTTCGCTCTATCGATCCGAAAGCATTTATTTTCACCCAAACCGTCAGAGAACCTCAGGGCGGAATTGTAAAGGAAATTATAAAACATTAAAGTTTAAATTAATATTAAATATTGCCTTGTGGAAATTGTTTTCGCAAGGCTTTTTTGTTAATTTTAAACTCAAACAGCACAAATGTATTACACAAATAAACACAAATGTTTTCATCAATAGGAACGGGCTTTAGCCCGTTTAATAAGTGAAAAATCGTAATGGCTTTAGCCAAAATTTATAGTTCTCTTTTCGTGAAATTTGTGACAAGAATTTGTGTTCTTCGTGTTTAAAAAACTGCTTCAAATCATCAAAATTATTTATAATTAAAACTACCTTTACGGAATGAAACGCTCCGGAACCGCAACATTACCTCTTCACTACGGAAAAGTTCCGCCTTGGCTTTACGAGCGTATGTCTGTACTCGGGCTTTCAATTGTAGAAGTAATGTTGGCTGATTACGGAAAAGATGAGGTGCTTAAAAGATTGGCAGATCCGTTTTGGTTTCAGAGTTTTGGTGCAGTGATGGGAATGGATTGGCATTCTTCAGGAATCACAACTTCCGTAATGGGCGCTTTGAAGCGCAGCATCAATCCGAATTCAAAAGAACTCGGAATTTATATTTGTGGTGGAAAAGGCAGGTTTTCAAAAGAAACTCCGAACGAACTTCTCGTTATTGCAGATAAAACAGGTTTAAATGGAACTGAATTAGTTCGTGCAAGCAAATTATCGGCAAAGGTTGACAACACGGCAATTCAGGATGGTTATCAGTTGTATCTGCATAATTTCATTGTTTCAGACGAAGGAAATTGGGCAGTCGTACAGCAAGGCATGAATGATTCAGACGGAACTGCAAGACGTTATCATTGGCATTCTGAAAATATGGAATCTTTTGTTGATGAACCCCACAAAGGAATTCAGGGAATCAACCAAGGTCAGATCCTGAATTTAACAGCTCATGAAGCTCAGGAAAGCCGGAAAGGAATTTTAGAAATTTCTCACACCAATTCAGAAAAGATCATGCAGGATTTTGCCAATTTGATTTTACCTGCGCATCATGATGTTCGTGCTTCTGATGTTGATTTGAAAAAACTGGGAACACTTTTGTACATGACCAGAGAAAATCAGCCTGAGAATTTTGAAGAATTGCTTTTATTGAAAGGTGTGGGACCAAGAACTCTACAAAGTCTGGCGTTGGTAAGCGAAGTTATTCACGGAGCGCCTTCAAGGTTCAGAGATCCTGCAAGATTTTCTTTTGCTCATGGTGGAAAAGACGGGCATCCGTTTCCCGTTCCCATCAATGTTTATGACGAAACCATCAATATTCTTCAGAAAGGAATTGAAAAATCAAAGCTTGGAAATTCAGATAAATTACAGTCAATCAATAAACTTCACACTATTATTTCTGAAGCAGAGAAAAGTTTCACTCCAGATTTCGATATTAATGATGTGATTGAAGAAGAACGTCAAAACTCATGGCGTTTCGGCGGGAAAACAGTCTTCGGTGATGCAGAAAAACCTTCGAAACAAAAACCAATTCAGCTTTCGTTATTTTAATTGATAAAAGATTGGTTTAAATGAATTATCAAAATAAATTTACTTTTCTCTGTGGTTTATTTTTCAACTAAAATATCTGATGTCTTCATAACTTTTGCAACTTTTGTGTTTTAAATTTAAATATTTCACTTTTAATTCCAAATAAAAATTTAATTTTAAAGCCTTAAAAACATTATTTGGATGAGCACAAAAGCCTTTAACGTTTACCACGATTTTCCTTTTTTCTTCCCTGAAGAGCTTAATGAAATAATTAATGCACACGAAAAAGTATTTTTTCAAAAAGGCGATTTTATTTTGGAAGAAGGAAAAACATCCAACGAATATTTAATTTTAGAGAAAGGTTTAGCTCGGTCTTTTGTGAATGATTTTAACGGAAACGAAGTGACCACCAATTTCTTTGTTGAAAACGAAATTATCATTGAAGTTTCTTCATTGTTTCAGAGAATTCCTACCCAGGAAAACATTGTCTGCATCACAGATTGTGAATGTCAAAAAATCGATTTTGATACTTTTCAGGAATTATATCATAAAATACAAAACCTAAGTGAATGGGGGAGAGCTTGGATGTCGCAAGAACTTTTCACCTATAAACAACGTTCCGTAGAAATGTTTACACTATCTGCAACAAAACGTTATCTCAATCTTTTAGAACAAAAACCTCATGTAATACAATTTGCACCACTAAAGCAAATTGCTTCTTATCTTGGTGTGACAGACACTTCATTAAGCAGAATCCGCAAAGAATTGGTTTCGCATCCTAAGAAAAATTAAATCTTGTCTTATGGCAAGTTCATTTTCATCCTGACTTGGTAATTTTGGTTAAATGTTTAACCTTTAAAATTACAAAATGGAAATCACGGATATTTATGTAAACCTTCCCGTAAAAGATGTTCAGAAAACGAGAGATTTCTGGACTAAACTAGGCTTTTCGATTAACGAACAGTTTTCAGATGAAAAAGCGATCTGTGTAGTGATGAAAGAAAATCACATCTACACCATGTTTTTGCATGAAGAATTTTTCAAAACTTTCACAGACCGACCTGTCGCAAACGGACAAACTACACAGACTCTTTTGGCAATCGGCGTTAAAAGCCGTGCCGAAGTGGATGAAATGGTAAAAACCGCCACCGAAAATGGAGGTTCAGAATACAGCGAACCACGAGATCACGGATGGATGTATCAACATGCTTTTTCAGATTTAGATGGGCATCAATGGGAGGTTTTGTTTGGAGATGTTTCTCAGCTTCCGACATCATAAGATTCTAATTATTATAAATTTAAAATCACGAAAATGAAAATCAATCAGATTTATGTCAACCTTCCGGTAAAAGATGTTCAGAAAACAAAAGACTTCTGGAAAAAGCTCGGATTTACGATTAACGAACAATTCTCAGATGAAAAAGCGGTTTGTGTGGTTTTAAATGATAACACTTTCGTTATGTTTTTAACTGAAGAATATTTCCAGACTTTTTCTGAAAGACCTGTTCCAAAGGGCGATACCACACAAGTTTTGGTCTCAATTGGTTTAGATAGCCGTGAGGAAGTTGATCAGGTAGTGGATGCTGCTGTAGCAAATGGTGCAACTCAGCATGAAGAACCGCAGGATTACGGATGGATGTATCAAAACTCTTTCTGGGACATCAATGGTCATGGCTGGAATGTAACTTTCGCAGATTTATCTCAAATGCCTTCGCAACCTTAACTTTAAACCTTATAGCTTATACTTATGGACACACCAAAATCACAAAAACTAGAAATTATCATTCCTGCGTTTCGTGGACACAGCCAGAATTTTTTAATGGTTCTTGATGGAATTACTGAAGAAGATGCTTTGAAAAGAATTGAAGGCAGAACCAATCACATCGTTTGGATGGTAGGGAACTTTCTCGATATGCGCTACGCCATGGGAAATGTTCTCGGAATTGAAGAAAAATTTGAATTCAAAGAATATTTCTCTGAAGGAAAAGCGTTGGATGAAAATTTCAAATATCCGACTTTACAACAGTTGAAAGACAGTTTCCATAAAATTTCACCTTTAGTTTATCAAAAATTACTTGAAGTTTCTGATGAAGATTTAGATAAAGATTTCCCAATGGGAATGAATATCGAATTTTTCCCGGAAAACGTTCTGAATTTTGTCGGAATGTGCATAGGACGTGAAGATTATCTCTCCGGACAAATCGGACTGATGCGAAGAATTCTCAATTACGAAGGAATGAAATATGACTTTGATGAGAACATGAAATATTAAACTATTAAATATTCAATTTTATTTTAACCTAAATCTAAAAATCATGCCTAAATTAAATCCATACCTCAATTTTGACGGTACAGCAGAAGAAGCTTTTACATTTTACAAAACTGTTTTCGGTGGCGAATTCGTTGGTGAAATCCACAAAATGGGGAATGCTCCCGGAACTGAAAACCTTTCAGAAGAAGAAAAAAACAGAGTAATGCACATCGCACTTCCAGTGGGGGGTGATCTTTTGATGGCTTCAGACATCGTTCCTTCATTCGGACAAAATTTAACAGTTGGGAACAACAATTATTTTTCTATTTTCCCGGATTCAAGAGAAGATGCAGAGAGAATTTTTAATGAACTTTCTGAAGGTGGAAACATTGAAATGCCACTCGAAGACCAGTTTTGGGGTGATTATTTCGGAAGTTTCCAGGATAAGTACAATGTGTATTGGATGATCAATTACAATGAAGAATACACAAAATAGTTTTATATTTAACTTACTAAAGGGCAGCTGTAAAGTTGCTCTTCTTTTAAAATAAGTAAACATTAATAAAATGGATCAGATTAATATAGATATTACAATTTTAGCACAGGTAAAAAAAGTTTGGGAGTATTACAACAAACCTGAACATATCGTCAAATGGAATTTTGCCGACGAAAGCTGGGAGTGCCCGAGTTCTGAAAATGATCTCAAAGTAGGTGGAAAATTCAATAACAGAATGGAGGCAAAAGATGGAAGTTTCGGATTTGATTTTATAGGAATTTATGATGAAATTATAGAATTTCAACTGATTAAATACCATATTGAAGATGGTCGAAGTGTTGAGATTATTTTTGAAAAGGTAGACGAAAATACAACGAAAGTAAACATCAGTTTCGATCCTGAAAAACAAAATTCTGTAGAGATGCAGCGCGAAGGTTGGTACGCAATTTTAAATAATTTCCACAAGTACGTGGAAAATAATTAAAGTAATTTTTAATCGTGATTAATCTGATCATCATGGCAAAGTCTATAAAAGCAATATGTATTGATCGTCATTCCGTTTCAAACGATTTTTTAAAAGGCATTGTAGCAATGCCTGCAAGAAGAGCTTTGGAAAAAAAAAAAATAGATTCTTTAGAAAAACTAACAGATTATTCTGAAGAAGAGCTTTTGCAGTTTCATGGTTTTGGGAAAACAACGATTCAGAAATTGAAAATTTACATGAGAGATCATGGTAAATCGTTTAAATTGTGAGAATATTTTAACCTCAAAAGTACAATTGTTTGTACAAGATTAATGACGTTAAAGATGATATTTAAAGATTTTTAAAAGAAATAAAATTATGAACAACAATATTTTCCCGTGTCTCTGGCACAATGAGGACGCAAAAGAAGCAGCAGAGTTTTATTGTAAAGTGTTTAACGGAACAATCACCACAGATACTCCGGTTGTTTTAAATATTGAACTTTTTGGTCAGAAATTTATGCTTTTAAATGGCGGTCCTCAGTTTGAGAAAAATGCTTCGGTTTCGTTTATGGTATTGTGTGAAACTGATGATGAGGTTCAAGATTATTGGGATCAATTATCAGACGGAGGAATTGTTTTAATGGAACTGGGGGAGTATGCCTGGAGTAAAAAGTACGGCTGGGTTCGGGACAAATTTGGTACGACTTGGCAATTATATCTTGGTGAAAAGCAGGGCGATCAAAGAATTATTCCAACATTGATGTTCATCCACCAAAACAACGGAAAGGCAATTGAAGCAATGGAATTATATACTGAAATTTTTCCCAATTCTAAAATTGGAGGTGTGCTTAAATATGTAGACGGTGTAGGAAATGAAACACATGAAGTTCCGGAAAATATACAGCATGCACACTTTGAAATTGATAATTATAGCTTTTTCTGTATGGATAATTCTTATGACCACAAATTTGATTTTAATGAAGGGATTTCTTTGGTTATCATGACCGATAATCAGGAAGAAACAGATCATCTGTGGAATTCTCTTACATCAGATGGCGGAAGAGAAAGCATGTGCGGCTGGCTGAAGGATAAATACGGAATCAGTTGGCAAATAGTACCTAAAAAATTAATTCAATTAATGAATGATTCTGATCAGCTGAAAGCTCAAAAAGTCGTTCAGGCTATGATGAAGATGCAGAAAATTGTGATTAAAGATTTGGAAGATGCGTACCATTCTTAAATATTTGGTTGGAAGCTTGATGATGGAGGCTGGAAGTAATATAAAGCCTGAAAATAACTTCCAACATCCAGCTTCCATCATCCAAACTATTTCCTCTTCGGCTTGCTGTTTGTTGTTATGAATGAAAAAAAGATTTGCTTATGAAAACGCAGAACAAGTCAAAATCATTATCGAAAGTTCCAAAAGACGGATTGTATCCAGAAATTATCCGAAAAAATTATTTAGGAAGTAAAAAACTATTGAACAAAAAAGCCATCATTTCCGGCGGTGATAGCGGAATCGGCCAGGCAGTTGCAGTCCATTTTGCCAGAGAAGGTGCAGACGTTGCCATAATTTATCAGGAAAATGATAAAGATGCAAAAGAAACCGCAAAGCTGGTAGAGGAGGAAGGTCGGCAGTGTATTCTGATGAAAGGTGATATTTCCAAAAAATCATTCAGAACAAAGAGTCTGGAGAGAGTTAAAAAACAATGGAAAACCTTTGATATTTTGGTTAATAATGCAGGAATTCAGTTTCCTAAAACGGATGTTGAAAAAATATCTGATAACCAGATTGCCAAAACTTTTGAGGTGAATATCATTTCGATGATTTCTTTCACGAGAGACTTTTTAAATATCATCAATAAAGGTGGAAGGATCATTTGCACAACCTCAGTTACAGCGTATCGTGGGAGCAATCATCTCATCGATTATTCAGCAACAAAAGGTGCGATTGCGACATTTATTCGGTCACTTTCTGTAAATCTTGCTGAAAGGAAAATTCTCGTCAATGGAGTAGCTCCAGGACCAATATGGACACCGCTTGTGAAAGAAACTTTTGAAGACATTGCCTCTTTTGGAAAAGACACTCCTTTGAAAAGAGCTGGGCAGCCCTCTGAAGTTGCACCGGCTTATGTTTTTCTGGCTTCGGAAGATTCTAGTTTTATTACCGGTGAAATTATCCACATCAATGGAGGAGATTTTGTAGGCGGATAATTAGTTTTGACATCAAACATTAAACATCAAATATTTTTATGTATGGAAACTTTAGAATTTAAAATTGACATTGAAGCGGCTCCCGAAAAAGTGTGGACGGTACTTTGGGACGATATGAGTTATAGACAGTGGACATCTGCTTTTACCAAAGGTTCGTTTTATGTCGGAACGTGGGAAGAAGAGAGCATCATGAAATTCTTTGATCCCGAAAACAATGGAATGTACAGCCGCGTTCTTAAAAATGATCCCAACAGAGAGATGGTTTTTATTCATTTGGGAGAAATATTTGATGGTGTTGAAGTGCCTCAGGATTGGGGTGATGCCACAGAATCTTATCTTTTGGAGGAGACAGAAGATGGAACCAAATTGACTGCGAAAATTAAAAGTTCTGAAGAATTTAAAGGGTTTTTCGAAGACAAATTCCCCAATGCACTTAAAAATGTAAAGCATCTATCTGAAAATCAATTATAAGGAATCTCAGATTTCACAAATGAACTGTACGAATATTCAAAGATTACTTACTTTAGTGATGTAGAATGTTAGTGCTCTTCGTGTTTTAATTAAATAAAAAAATAAAAATTATGGAAACATTATCTTACGAAATTATCATCAATGCACCCAAACAAAAAGTCTGGGACGTTCTTTGGGGAAAAGATACATACAGTGAATGGACACAATTTTTCGGTCCAGGATCGCAAATGAAAACCGACTGGAAAGTGGATGGGAAAACCTACTTTGTAAATCCTAAAGGTGCCGGAATGGTTTCTACCATCGACAGTATTGAAGAACCGGATCAGATGATTTTCAAACATCTCGGAATGGTTGATGAAAATGGAGTAGAAGATACAGAAAGCATGGAAATCAAGCAGTGGAGCGGTTGTTTCGAAAAATATATTCTCATAGATTATGATGGCAAAACCAAACTTCATGTGGAAGTACAGACCGAGAAAGATTGGGAAGAGCACATGCAAAATGGTTTTACCAAAGGTTTGGAAGTAGTCAAAAATCTTTCCGAAGCCAATTAGCGGGAGTTGAATAGCTGTTCATTTGGTATTTGAGTATAGATTACAACTTTTAGATTAAATTTACAATTAAAATCCATAATCTGTTAGGACATGAAATTATTAAGCGTTCTTTTTGTTACATTTATTATAGCTTTAATCGGGTGCAAATTCATTCAGGGAAGCTGGAATTTTTTGTTTGCAGGAAATTTAGGAATGACAGTCTTTATCATTTTCACAGGTTTGTCTCATTTTAAATTTCAAAAAGGAATGGCTTTAATGATCCCTGATTTTATTCCTGCTAAATTATTCTGGGTTTATTTTACAGGAATTTTAGAAATTGCCGCAGGAATTGGTTTGATGATTCCTTCAATTCGGGAGATTACAGCGATTTTATTGATTGTTTTTTATATTTTGGTTTTTGCAGCCAACATTAATTCATCCAAAAAGAATGTCAACATCTTTAAAGGAGATTACTCAGGTCCCGGAATGGCTTATCTGTATAAAGAAAGAATTCCGATGCAGATTATTTTAATTTCTTGGACTTGGTATTTCGGAATTTATTTGAATTAAATTAAGGAATTTTCATATCATCATAAAACCGGAAAGTAATGTACTTTTCGGTTTTCTTTATGAATAAATTGGCAATAAAAAAAAGTATGTAACAATTATGTATTTTTAGTTGTCTAATATAGACACTATTATTTATTAAAGTAATAGATCATTTTAAAACTAAATCCCATAGATATTATGACTATTAATTCTAAAATTTTTACAGCCGCTCAGGTGGTTATTTCAGCAATAATGATGAATGCACAGACTTCCACAACAAAATTACCTGGAGATCCTACATTGGTGTCTTCCAAAGCTACTTTAGAAAAATTGATCTCGTACGATAAAGGAAACTTTAAATACAAGGTTGAGGATTATTTTGCAATACCCAAAGCCTCGCAGTTTAAAATCTCGCCTGACGGAAAATATTTGTCTTATAAAGAAAAGGATAAAGACAGTAAAAATCATGTTTTCGTAAAAGACCTTGCGACGGGAAAAGTGACCAAAGCACTTGTTGAAAAAGAAGATCTGATAAGAAGTTATGGCTGGTTGAATAAAAAACGTCTTTTTTATACTCAGGACAAGAGCGGAAATGAAAATCTTCATTTATACGCAGCAGATATTGATGGAAAAAATCTTAAAGATCTCACCCCTTTCGATGGAGTAACCATTGGTTTGGTGCAAATCATAAAAGATACTGACTTTGTTGTGGTCACCATGAATAAAAACAATAAACAGATTTTTGAGCCTTTCAAAATAAATTTTGTTACCGGTGAGATGACTCAGCTTTATGAAAATAAAGATCCTAAAAATCCTATCGACGGCTACCTTTTTGATAAAGAAGGAAACTTGAGAGGATATACGATTTTAGAAAACGGATTAACAACAAAGACCTATTATAAAAATCAGCAATCCGGAAAGTTTGATCTGATAAAATCAACAGATTGGAAAGATACATTCAGTATCATGAGATTCAATGATAACTCAAAAAATAAAGATGAGGCTTATGTCGTTACGAATCTAGATAGTGACAAATCTAGAATTGTACTGTATGATTTAAAGAAAAATGCTGTCATTAAAGAGGTTTATTCAAATCCAACTTTTGATGTGAACTCTGTAAGTATCGCTGGTAAAAACAGAAATTATGAATTAGACTACATCAGTTACAATGGTATTAAGAATGAAACCATTCCTGTAAGTTCATTTTATAAAGAAGTTGATGCACAGTTGAAATCTGAATTTGGTGAAAAACAGTTTTATGTAGTTTCTTCCGATGACAACGATTCTAAACTTTTAGTGGTGGTTGACAGTGATAAATTATACGGAAAATATTATGAGTACGATACCAAATCCAAAAAACTAAAACTTCTTCTCGACCTGATGCCACAATTAAAAGAAGAGGACATGGCGGAAATGAGACCTATTGAATTCAAAAGCAGAGATGGCTTGACGATTCATGGATATATTACTTTACCGAAAGCAGCTGTTGATGGTCAGAAAGTTCCTTTGATTGTAAATCCTCACGGTGGTCCGCAGGGAATCAGAGATGATTGGGGATTTAATCCGGAAACTCAATTATTTGCAAGTCGTGGGTATGCAACTTTGCAGGTTAACTTCAGAATTTCTGGCGGTTATGGTAAAGAGTTTCAGAATTCGGGCTACAAACAGATTGGAAGAAAAGCAATGGATGATGTGGAAGACGGAGTGAAATATGCTATCTCGCAAGGTTGGGTCGATAAGGATAAAATTGCCATCTATGGCGGAAGTCACGGTGGTTATGCTACTTTGATGGGATTGATCAAAACACCAGATTTATATTCTTGTGGTGTTGATTACGTGGGTGTTTCAAATATCTTCACATTCTTCGATTCTTTCCCTGAATACTGGAAACCGTACAAAGAAATGGTAAAACAGATATGGTACGATTTAGACAATCCTGAAGAAGCTAAAATTGCGAAAGAAGTTTCACCTGTTTTCCAGATTGATAAAATTAAAAAGCCATTATTTGTGGTGCAAGGAGCAAATGATCCGAGAGTGAATATAAATGAATCAGATCAGATTGTAAAAGCTTTGAGAGGTAAAGGTTTTGAAGTTCCGTACATGGTTAAATATGACGAAGGTCACGGATTCGGAAAAGAAGCCAATAGACTAGAATTGTATAAATATATGCTGGGTTTCTTCGCTGAAAATTTTAATAAATAAATTTCAAAAAAATCTATAAAAAGAAACGGGAAGTATTTTGCTTTCCGTTTTTTTGTTAAAATAACGACACAATTTTGTTACAATATTTCAGCGCACAGAATTCCCCTCCTCTGGAGGGGTGGATCAATTTTCAAAGAAAATTGAGACGGGGTGGTTCTATAGCCCGGATAGAAACGGCTACCCCACAGCAAGCGATGGAAAAAGCATAGGAGCGAGGAGTAATAGTGGATAGCCGGATAAGCTCCCGAAAAAATATTGCAACAAAAACACGATTAACAGACGTAAAATTGTAATGTCAAAAAAAATCTCTACATTCATTAAAGTAAAACAAAAAGTACAATCGTCATAGCAATATGGAGATTGCCGAGAAAATAACAATGCCACAGAAGGAAAAGGAAAACATTATTTCGCAAACCGTATCAAATTACGGTGGAAAACTGATGTCTTTCATTCGCCCGAAAGTGAAAAATACCGAAGATGCGGAAGATATTCTGCAGGAGGTGTGGTACCAGTTTAGCAGTTTGACCAATCTTTCTGAAATTGTAAATGTCGGCGGGTGGTTGTACCGGGTTACTTCCAACAAAATCATCGATAAATACAGAAAAAAGAAAACCGAAAACCTTGAAGATTTCGTCTACGAAGATGAAGACGGTTCGTTTTCGATAAAAGATATTCTGTTGCTCGACGACAGCGCCGGCCCCGATGTGAAAATGTTTCAGGATGAGATTTGGAAGAAATTGTTTGGAGCTTTAGAAGAACTTCCGGAAAAACAGAAATTGGTTTACATGGAAAATGAACTGAATGATAAAACCTTGCAGCAAATCGCTGATGAACAAGGTGAAAATATTAAAACTATCATCAGTAGAAAAAATTATGCAGTGAAGCATTTGAGAAACCGATTGAGACAATTGTACGAAGATTTAAATAATTAGAAATAAATAAAATGAACAATAAATATAAAAAAAGCTGGGCGCTTTTAATTTTATGTCCGCCCTTGATTTTCCTTGCCGTTGCGTTGATTGTGATGTGGCTTTGGAACTGTATTCTTCCCGAAGTTATCGGTGTGAAAAGTATCAATTACTGGCAGGCGATGGGAATTTTGGTATTAAGTAAAATTCTTTTCGGAGGTTTTCACGGAAAATTCGGAAGAGGAATGCGAGACATGAAGGAGAAGCATTTGCAACATAAAATGGAAGGAATGTCTGACGAGGAAAAAGAAAAATTCAAAGAAGTCTGGAGACAGAAATGTTCAACAGGATTTTTCAACAGAAACAACGAATAGTTTGAAATTTTTGAAGTAGTAAAGTAAAAACTAAAACGAATTCGTCTCTATAAAAAAGAAGTAGTTGTCTTATCAATATTAAAAACCTTGTGTTCTTAGCTGAGTGAAACGCCTTTGCCTCAATTTAAAAATTATTTTTATTTGAATCGGCGAAACTTTGTTTTGCGAAACTTAAAAACAGTTAGCTGGCAAAAAAAAAGCTTTGTGGACTTTGCGTTAAATATTTTTGATTTTGTAAGACCTATTTAAAAACAAGAAGTAGTAAAATTTAAAATTTAAGAAAATGAAAAATTCAGTATTAAAAGGTGTTCTTGGAGCACTTGCTGTTGCCGGAGTTGCAATGGTTGCCAAAAAAGTAATTGAAAGAAAAAGATTTGTAAGAGGTATTTTCAACGAATACGGAATCAAAGAAAAATCGCCTTTTGGATTGGCAGACAAAATCAGAGAAATGGATGAAGAGCAGTATCAGGAACTGAAAGGAAAGTTCAAAAAAGAGTTTGCTTCAAGATGTTGCAGAAAAGATGCAAGAAAAGAAGATTTTGCAGAAGCATAAATAGAAAGTAACTAAATTGAAATTGTTTAATTCCGGCGCGGGAAGCAAAGCTTCCCGCGCCGGAATTTTTTGTTGCGAATGATGGCTGAGGTTTTTGAAGACATCAACTAATTTTTTTTCAATTAAAATTTAAAATAATAATGTTTGTCATTCCGGAGGAATCTCGGCGACGCAACTAAATAATAGCTTAGATTCCTACGGAATGACAAACTTGGAAAATATTCAGAGTTAGTAAGAACTAATAAGATCTTTACTTTTACTGAGTGAAATCGCAGATTCGATGTAGTCAAACGCCCTTGCGAACGGAAAATATTCTCAATCAATTAAAAATCCTAGCGTCCATTGCGTTAAAAAAGAAATTACTGCAATTCACTCGCAATGATGAAATTCGTGTATTCGTGGCTGCTTTATTTTTGTCCGCAACAACAAAATTCTTATTTTTGTTAGCTTAAATGAAAGACTACTACTATTTTCTCGGGATTTCTCGTGATGCTTCGGATGAAGACATCAAAAAATCCTACAGAAAACTTTCATTAAAATATCATCCCGATAAAAACGAAAACGACGATTTTTTTGCTGAACGTTTTAAGGAAATTCAGGAAGCCTATGAAATTTTAAGTGATAAGGGTAGAAGAATAACCTATGATCAGAATTTAGAAAGTTTACAGAAAAGTTTCAGATATACGGTACCGCCTTCGATTAAGACTTTTTCGGCAAATAAAATTCATGCGAAAAAAGGGGAAGAGATTATCATTACCTGGCAAACTCAAAATGCCGATGTGGTCAAAGTTTTACCGTTTGGTTTGGAAAAAGCGTATGGTGAAAGAATTTTTAAGATTACCGAATTTAAAAACGGAAAATTCCAGTTGTTGCTGCATGCAAACAATTCCCTTTTGCACAAAACCGTCGTCCAGGGAATTACGATAACAGAAGTTTTTGAAAGTGATGGTGAGAAATTCAGAGATCGGGCAGAAGAACTCTTTAAGTCACAACCACGAACTGCAACAAATCCTAAAGGTCGGCCAAAAATTTTCAGATTAATTTTTGGATTATTGATTTTAGCTTTAGCAATTTATTTTTTAATCAGCAGTCTAACTAACTAACTAACTAACTAACTAACTAACTAACTAACTAACTAACTAACTAACTAACTACGCCAGCTTCTTATTTCCCGGGCATTTTTTACAACGTTTCCCTTTTTTGAATTTTTTACAGCAAGATTTTTTGTCGCCACAGAACATTTCTTCATTTTTGAAAGAAAATACCGGAGTCAATGGCGGAACTTTAAATGGAGTGATGTTATTCATATTGCAAATATATTAATTTAGAATAAATATAATTAATAAAATTTAAATTTTCTTTAAATACTGATTAGCAAAGAGTTTATAAAGATTTATTATGGATTTATAATTAATCCTTCTATCATTTCAATACGAAAAACTTCGTGAGCTTTTATAAGTGAAACGCCTTCGTGAAACTTAAAGCATTTAGTAGTAAAAAAATCTCAGTGTCCTTAGTGTTCAAATAAGCAATTATGATCAAGAAATTTTAAACCCAAATCATCCCGATAGAAGATTTAAATAAATTCCACTTTACTACTTGTAATCACACATTGATAAGATTCAAAGCACTAATTATAAAGCCAATAGCAAAAAGCTAATTACTATCAGCTACTTAGGTTGCGAAATCATTTTAAAAATCGTAATTTTACGAATCTTTTTTTTCAAACAAAATCTAATATATAAAAATGAATACAGAGCAGTTTGTGAGCCGTCACATTTCCCTAAACGAAGCCGATAAGCAGGCAATGTTGGAAAAAGTTGGCGTTTCAAGTATCGAAGAATTGATTTCTCAAACCATTCCATCATCTATCCGTTTAGAAAATGATCTGAACATTTCAGAACCACTTTCCGAGTATGAAATGCTGAATCATTCGAAAGAATTGGCATCGAAAAATACTGATTATACAAGCTATATCGGTTTTGGATATCACAACACCTTGTTGCCGTCGGCGATTCAGAGAAATATCTTTGAAAACCCAAGCTGGTACACAGCTTACACGCCTTATCAGGCGGAAATCGCTCAGGGAAGATTAGAAGCTTTGCTCAATTATCAGACTGTTGTGTGCGATTTGACAGGTTTTGCTTTGGCAAATGCATCTTTGTTGGATGAGTCTACGGCAGCTGCAGAAGCGATGCACATGTTCTTCAACAACAGAACGAAAGATCAGAAAAAAGCAGGAGCTAATAAGTTCTTTATCTCTGATTTGGTTTTACCTCAAACAGTTTCTGTGTTAAAAACAAAAGCTGAAGGTTTAGAAATTGAAATCGTAGAAGGTGACCACAAAACTCACCAGTTCGACGAATCTTACTATGGAGTTTTACTACAATATCCTGGTAAAAACGGAATCGTTTTAGACTATACTGAAGATATTGTTGAATATAAAAAATTAGACTTACAGGTTGTTGTAGCTTGTGATCCGATGGCTTTGGTTAAATTGAAATCTCCTGCATCAATGGGCGCTGACTGTGCCGTAGGTACTTCACAGAGATTTGGTATTCCTTTAGGTTATGGTGGTCCTCACGCAGCATTTTTCTCTTGTAAAGAAGATTACAAAAGAGATATACCGGGAAGAATCATCGGGGTTTCTCAGGATATGTACGGAAAACGTGCATTGAGAATGGCTTTGCAAACAAGAGAGCAGCACATCAAAAGAGAAAGAGCAACTTCAAACATCTGTACTGCTCAGGTTCTTTTAGCGGTTATGGCAGGAATGTATGCTGTTTATCATGGTCCAAAAGGATTAAACTATATCGCTGACCAAATTCATTTCAAAGCAAATGCTTTAAAAGGTGGATTGAAAGCTTTAGGTTATCAGACGGTTGAAGAGCCAATCTTTGACACTGTAAAAATCATAATGGCTGAAGACGAGAAAGCAAGATTGATGAGAATGATGCTTGATCACAAGTTAAATTTAAACTATTTCACAGAAGGGGTAATCAGCATTGCGATCAACGAAAGTACAACGTTGGAAAAACTGAATGTTTTGATGGCTTCTTTCGCTCAGTTTAAAGACAAGCAGACTTTTAAATTAGAAATAAAAGAAGGATACAGCATTCCTGAAGAAAATCTTAGAAAAGATGAGATTTTGACGGAAGAAGTATTCAACAAATACCATACAGAGACTGAATTGATGCGTTACATCAAACGTCTTGAAAGAAAAGATTTATCATTAACTCATTCGATGATTTCTTTGGGTTCTTGTACAATGAAACTGAACGCTGCAACTCAAATGTTGCCCCTGTCTTGGGATAATTGGGGAGCTGTTCACCCATTTGTACCGGTAAATCAGGCAGCAGGTTATCAGGAAATGATCAAAGAATTAGAGAAAGATCTTTCTGAAATCACAGGTTTTGCAGGAACTTCTCTTCAGCCAAACTCTGGTGCACAGGGAGAATATGCAGGATTGATGGTGATCAGAGAGTATCACATTTCAAGAGGCGAAGGTCACCGAAATGTAGTGTTGATTCCTCAGTCTGCACATGGAACAAACCCAGCTTCTGCAGCAATGGCAGGAATGAAGATTGTTGTCGTTAAAAACCTTGAAAGCGGAGAAATTGATTTCGAAGACTTCAAAGCAAAGACTGAACAGCATTCTGAAAACCTTTCTTGTGTAATGATCACTTATCCGTCAACTTACGGATTCTTTGATGCCAACATTAAAGAAATTACTCAGTTGGTTCACGATCATGGCGGACAGGTTTATATGGACGGTGCCAACATGAACGCTCAGGTAGGATATACAAGTCCTGGAAACATTGGAGCAGACGTTTGTCACCTTAATCTTCACAAAACTTTTGCTATTCCTCACGGAGGTGGAGGCCCTGGTGTTGGACCAATCTGTGTTGCAAAACATTTGGTTCCTTTCTTGCCAACCAATGCCAACATTAAAGTAGGTTCAAAAGAAGCAATCGAAGGAATTTCTGCAGCGCCTTATGGTTCTGGATTGATCTTAAATATTTCTTACGCTTACATCAAAATGTTGGGAACTTCAGGTTTGAAAAAAGCAACCGAACACGCCATTTTAAATGCCAACTATTTAAAAGAAATCTTAGCGGAACATTTCCCTATTTTATATTCAAATACAGAAGGTAGAGTAGCACACGAGTGTATCGTAGATTTCCGTCAGTTCAAATCTTTAGGAATTGAAGTGGCAGATGTTGCAAAAAGATTGATGGATTACGGTTTCCACGCACCTACGGTTTCTTTCCCGGTTGCAGGAACATTGATGATTGAGCCTACAGAATCTGAAAGCAAATCTGAAATCGATCGTTTTGCAGAAGCATTAATTGCTATCAAACAAGAGATAGATGAGATTGCTAATGGTGAGGCAGATCAGGCAAACAACGTGTTGAAAAACGCTCCTCACACTGAGCAATTGGTAATTTCTGATTCTTGGGATAAACCTTACAGCAGAGAAAAAGCAGCTTATCCGTTACATTGGGTAAGAGATCACAAATTCTTTGCTACTGTTGCAAGAGTTGATGAAGCTTACGGAGACAGAAACTTAGTTTGTACTTGTGAGCCGATTGAAGCTTATATGTAATTAAAAGTTTTTTAGATATAATTAATCCCTTTCATTTTTGAGAGGGATTTTTTTGCTTTTAACTTCTCCATTCAGGGATGTTTTTACTTTTTGCTTTAGAGGCGATAGGATGCGCCAATAAAGAATTGTTTTTCCGCATCATGTTGAAGTCCATAATTAATTCCTGCATCAAACTTTAAGTCTTTTACAACTTCCATTTGAACAGCTGCATTTAAAAAATTGGAGAATTGATGAGCTTTAAAATCGTAAGTATAATAAGTTTCTACGATTCCATCAACATTTTTTATTAATTGATGACTGAGTGTCAATGTTTGTAGAAATTCTGTGTGCATGGCTGGTTGATCCTGATCTTTTAATCTGTCAACTTCCACCTGAAAACCTAAATTCCATTCTCCTGGTAGTTTATATTGCATTGGTACAATCAAACCTCCTTCAAAACGACTGTTTTCATCATATTTTGAAGTTGGAAATTTAATGTAAGGTAATAATGCTAAAGCAAAATTTCCATGATCATTTCCGATTAAATTTTGTTTAATTCTCAGAGTCATATCACCAAAACCATGCGTTGTTTCTGTACTTCCAGAAGCAAAATCTGTTTCTTTTTGTCTTCCATAGGTCTGAAAACCTATTTGTATTGCAGTATTTTTTGTAAGTCCGATCTTTATGTTTGCCTGATTGATCAATAAAGTGTTGGTTTTCTGCATCTCAGATTTTTCTTTTATCAATCTCACAAAGTCGGTTTCATATTGAAAATGTCCCGCATCTACTGTATAAGGAGATTCGGTTACATCTGGTCTGTCGGTTTCCATTTCTCTCACCATCGTTCGAGGAACAGGATTGAAAAGCGAATAATTTTGATGCAATTCTTGCTGACCGTAACATACAAAAGGCAGAAGCAACACACCAAAAACGATCTTAAAAAACTTGTGATTATTTTTCATGGTTATATTTTGTGCTTGTGTGAATTCACTTTTAAAATTAAAAATTCACTCTTATATCTTGCGGATTTTCTAGAATAATTTTGATTTTTATAAGATCATCGATGATTTCAGCATCAATTTCGGCAAGAGTACCATCATCTTGTTTCTTTTGTAACTTAACATCTCCAAAACCTATTTCGTCTTTTGGAATTTCAAGGAAATAGTTATTGTTTTTTTCGTCATGAATGAAATGTTCTTTTTTAAATTCAATAAACTGCATAATAATATTTTTAGTGATTTTATACTTTATTTAAATTATCAGATCACTTTTAAAGGCAAATCTTAAATTTAAATTGTCATATTTTTCGTAACGCAATAACAAAGCCAGAGAATAAATACTTATGAGATTTATTTTTTCTAGTAACAATATTTCCGTACATCAATCGAATCAAAATATCATCTCTGAAATTGAAAACATATCGATTGAAAAACAATTCTTCATTCAATCTCAAATAATTATGAAAAACAGAATTTGAAGTTTTAAGTTTAAAAAACGGGAAATCTTATACTCTTTTATTTTATGATTTTCAGTATGTTGAAGTTTATTTAAGTAGTGCGAAAAAGATGATTATGATTGTAAATGTTTGATTTTTAGGAAGTGGCAGGATGGGACAGGATGCTCATATTTGAGTTTGTTTTTAGCTTGGTTAACACAAAATTAATATTACATGAACAAGAAAACTTTACTCATTAAGCAAGCTTTAAAATCTTTGCTGTTGTGTGGATTGACCTTATCCGCTGCTGGCTTAGATGCTCAGACATTAGCATTTCCTGAAGCTACCGGTTTTGGTAGATATACCACCGGAGCAAGAGGTGCAGCCAATCCTCAAATTTATTTAGTTACGAATTTAAATGATAGCGGTGCAGGCTCTTTCCGTGATGCGGTGAGCCAGCCGGGAAGATTTGTCATCTTTAAAGTGGGAGGGATTGTTAATTTACAATCTGTAGTTGCTGTTGCTGCCAATACAACGATTGCAGGACAAACCGCTCCGGGAGAAGGGATTTTGTTTTTAGGACCGAGAGTTTCTTTTTCAGGATCGAGTAATACCATTGCAAGATATATGCGTATCCGTTATGGCGGAACGTCGCAAAATCAGGATGCATCTGGAATTTCCAACGGGGCGAATATCATTCTGGATCACATGACGTTTACCTGGGGAACAGATGAGGTTTTCTCCATCAATTGGGATAATAATGGTACGAGTCCTGATAATATTACCATTCAAAATTCAATTATCGGACAGGGATTACATCGTCACAATCATTCTGCGGGAGGTTTGATGCAACCGTCTGCCGGAGGAAAAATCAGTTTAATAGGGAATTTATATATCTGTAATAAAACCCGAAATAATAAGGTAAAAGGAATCAACGAGTTTGTAAACAATGTCGTTTACAACTGGGGGAATTATGGAAACACGTACGGACACACTCAGTCTGGTGAAGCGTACATTATGGGTGGAGATTCTGCAGGTGCTTCATATGTAAACATCATTAACAATTATTTTATCGGAGGTCCTAATACCAACAGCGCAGTAACTACACCTTTCAGTGTTGGTAATGCCAATTTTAATTTATACGGTTCCGGAAATTACTTTGATAATAATAAAAATGGTGTTTTAGATGGAGCTTTAGTTCCACAGGATCTGACGGGATATCCTGTGGGAGACATCAATGCAATACAGCCAACTTCGTACGATTATCCGATGAAGAACCCTGTATTGACGGCTCAGGGTGCATTTGATAATATCATTGCAGGCGTGGGAGCATCTTATCCGAAACGTGATCAGGTGGATGGTCTGATGATTTCAGATCTGCAATCGAAAGGAACAACTGCTGCGTATGTGTATGTACAGACTGATTTAACCACTCAATTTGGTTTTACCAATGGCGGTGCAGGCCATATTTATGGTGCTCCGGCTCCTTTAGATACCGACAATGATGGGATGCCCGATGCATGGGAAACTGCAAACGGATTGAATCCAAATGTTGCAGATGCATTAAACGTAAGCACAACAAATGCTCCTTATCTGAATATTGAGGTTTACATTAACGGTTTACCTAATACACCTGCTCCGGATTTTGTTATCCCACCATCAGGGGTGAATTTTACGAATGCTTTGACATCGGGAACTCCAGCTACTAGTTCTTTAACTGTAAATTGGAGTGATAATGCAACGAATGAAACCAATTATGTATTAGAACGTTCATTAAATGGTACTGCATTTACAGTTATTGCTACATTGCCTGCGAATACCACAAGCTACAATGAAATAAGTTTAACACCGAATACTCAGTATTATTACAGAGTAAAAGCGACCAATGCTACTGATTCTTCTGTCTATACAGCGAATGCGTCAATCACTACACCACCAGTTCCATCAGCTCCTACAAAAGCAACCACTCCAACACCAGCAAACGGGTTTAATGATGTACAGTTGACGAACGGAAATTTATTGTTAAAATGGACAGGCAGTACCAATACCACTACTTACACCGTTCATTTTGGAACAGACCCTCAAAATTTAACGAATGTGGCAACCGTACCTTATTCTGCGACACCATCATATCAGTTGACCAATTTAAATACAGCAACCAATTATTACTGGAGAATTGATTCTTCTAATGCATTGGGCTCTGTAACGGGAGATGTCTGGAGTTTCCGTGCGCTGACGCCGAGTCTTGTCGGAAACTGGCCATTCTCAGAAATACCGTCATCAGGTGAGCAAATTGCAGATGTTACAACGTATGCCAACAACGGAACTTTAAATGTTGCTTACGATAATGGGAATGTAAGAGTTCCGGGAAAAGAAAACTATGCCTTAGATTTGGCGACTTCGCCGAACACTCCTTATATAGCGAGTATTCCGCATCAGGATCAGATTTTGTTTAATACGAATTCATTTACCGTTTCTTACTGGATGAAAGCTCCGGCAAGTATGATTCCATCGTCTTCGGCAACGAGTCTTTATGTATTGTGCAAAGGTTCGATTACCAAAAATACGGCAACAGGTGCAACAGGAAAACGTTTCAATGTAGAAATGAAAGGTGGCCAGCTGCGTTTTGCGATTGATGATGATGTAACGAAAAAGGAAATTACATCTCCGATAGCGAATTATTTCAACGGAACGTGGCTGCACGTGGTTCTTCAGAGAGATATCACGGCACATAAGATCCGAATTTACAGAAATGGCATATTCATGGTAGAAACCGACGAAACTGCCGTAGGTGGAATTGGTGAAGCGAGTGATTTCATCATTGGAAATATTGGTGAACTCGAGTTTCAGGCTACCACCAATGCTTCGGCTCCTTATAGAGGTGCATTCGATGAATTGAAAATGTACAATTACGCCTTATCTCCAACGGAAATTTCTGCTTTGTACAATCAGGCGGTTTTAGCTAACTCAGAATTCAGCATCAGCAAAAATGTTGGAAGTGTATATCCGAATCCTGTGAAAGATCAGTTATTCATTAAACTTCCTGAATATAAAAAATCAAGCTTAACGGCAACCGTAATGGACATGACCGGAAAGGTGATTATCAAAGAAAAGTTGAATGCCAACGGAAACGGAACTTTTAACCTGAATATGGGTGGCAGAAAAGTATCAGGAAATTATATTCTGAATGTTTCAGGGGATAATCTGAACAGCAACTTTAAAATTATTGTTCAGTAAAAAATAAGAGCACACTTAGTTTATTTCATATTACATTAGAAGATCCTTTCATTTATTTGAAAGGATTTTTTTTCTGTTTTACGCTTTTAAAACCACCCCGTCTTTTTCCTTTCGGAAAAATCCACCCCTCCGGAGGAGGGGAATTAATTACGGCTTGAAATTTTTGCAATGTTTAGATTGAATTATGACTCCCCTCCAAAGGAGAGGTGGCAAAAATTCAAAGAATTTTGACGGGGTGGTTTTATTAACCTTATGAATCTAATCCTTTTGTTTTTCTGATTCGTGTCAGTTTGAAATTACGTGTTGTTTTTTGTGTTGGAAACTTTGTTTGCAGTCTTCATCATCTTGTTTGTTAAATCTGCTAATTTTTCTAAAATGCCTGTAAGGTGTTGAAATATAATAAATTGTATTTGATTGCCTCTTAGAAACGATTGATTGCTTCAATTGAATACTTGACTGCTGTTTCTAAACGGTTGAAGCGGTCATCGGATCACTTAAGCGATCTATCGTACTATTTTATTGGTTGAAATCAGAAATTTGTCTCATAAAATCTAGATGAATGTTAGATACTTAATTTTTTAAAATACGCACAGGTTCCGCCAAAAGTTGAGTATTTTTTTACCGATTTTGGGAAGATGCTGATTCCTGTGATTTCTGCGCTGGGAAATTAGGGTGATGCGAATGAAGAGATTGCGGGAGATGATTTTGGGGAGGATGGGGAAGGAGAATGGATGAGTAGTAAGTAGAAACTTGTAAGTTTGTGCTGGCTTGTTATTTTCTCTGTTTTAAATAGTTTAATAAATCGATAATATGCTGCTGGATGTGACCAGAAAAAATAAACTGAAAATACCAAAGTCCGTCATCAGAGCTGTTGTTTTCTATTCTCCATTTTATTTGTAATAGATCAAGGATAATATCTGATAAATCGTCTATTGCATCACCGATTGCAGTGTTATCTTTTGCACAAGTATCCATAAGATCAAGAGCAATGTTGTAAAAACCAAAGTCTGGAAAATTACTTTCAACATTCTTTCTTATATCAGCATATTTGTGTTCATTGTATTCTGAATAATCAGTATTGTCATGTTCATAGTTAATGTCAAAGTATAAACTGTAAATAGTTATCAGAGATTTTTCCAAGGACAGATCTCTTTCATTTTTAGTGATTATTAAGTTTGGCTCTAATCCAAATTTTACGATTTGGTCTATCGTATGAATCAGTTTTGTTATCATTATTATTTCTTCTGATTGGGATAGAATTTTAAATTAAATATCAATTCCATTTAATTTAAAAAATGCTTCGTCATGAAATGTTTTTACACTTAAATCTGAATCAAGATTGATTGATAAATAGGCACTCTTTTCATCATCTTTAATGAAGAGTATATTATCAATTAAAGCAACATGAAGTTTTCTACACAAATATAATTCGGTAGCTTTCAGATCTTTTGTATTCAAACTGTAAAGTCTTTGATAATGTTTATCCTGATAAGCAACAACAAGTATGTTTTTGTGAAATTTTAAATATTTACAGCCGAGAGACATTCCCATATTATTAAGTGGTGGTTGCCATGACACGAGAAAATTATCTTGTGTGAACATTACCAGATCTTTGCCTGCACTGTTAAATTTCCACCAAGCAAGATTATCTAAATATCTGTCACAAAAATTTATTATAATTTCGTTTTCTGCGCCGAAATTATCTTTCCACTCAATTTTATCTGAAGTAATTTCTGCATCAATATTTTGGTGAAATAATTCATCGTCAATTAAATTTAGTATCTCATTCATTTCAATTAAACTTATTTTGGGTTGTGAAAATACTACAATGTGTTGACAATAAATTTAAAATTATTTTTTTATTTTCCCTTCATCCCAATAATAAGAATCCGGATAAATTCTCGCTCCGAAAACCGCTGTTCCCACTCTCACAATCGTAGAACCTTCTTCAATTGCGGTTTCCAGATCGCTGCTCATTCCCATGGATAGTTCTTTCATTTCTACATTGGCAATGTTTTGCTGAATGATTTCCTCTTGTAAATTTTTCAGGATTTTAAAACACTGTCTTACGTTTTCGGTTTCTACACTGAAAAGTCCGATCGTCATGAGACCTTTGATTTTTAAAGTATGAAATTTAGAAACTTTTTCAATCAAATCAATGGCGGAATCCGGATGAATTCCAAATTTACTTTCTTCATCAGACGTATTTACCTGAATTAAAACATCCATCGTTTTTCCTTCTGCTGAAAGTTTTTGATGAAGTTTCATGGCGAGCTCAAAGCGATCGAGAGATTGCAGACACCTCACATCATACTTTAAAATATCTATGATTTTATTGGTTTGAAGATGCCCTATAAAGTGATTTTCGTGCGGAAAACTTTTTAAATCTTTATGCTTTTCTTTCAGTTCCTGGACTTTATTTTCGGCAATTAAAGTCTGTCCGTTTTCTAAAGCTATTTTTATTCTTTCTGCCGAAACAGTTTTGGTTGCCAGTAACAATTTCACTTCATCAACGTTTCGACCAGCTTTTTCACAGGCGTTTTTTATTCTGTTGTTGATGATTTCTAAGTTGTGGAGAATATCTTCTTTCATTTTAGACTTTGTGTTTAGCTTCCAATTTATTAATCAAAACTGATTTTATAACAGTAAAAGCATAGTCCTTGGCTTCAGCAAATGAAATTTCATATTTCCTTTCAATATTCCTTACATCTTCAGGGAATTTTGCAAGAAGACTGTCGTAAAAAGAATCAAGAAATTCTTGTGAAGGCATTTCGTATTTTATTTTCAGTTGAAAACGTCTGATAATCGCAGTATCAATGATTTCAGCGTGATTGGTGGCGCAAAGTAACAATGCATTTTCGGGATAATAATCAATCAGCTGGATTAAAGTATTTACCAATCTTCTCATTTCGCCAACATCTTTATCGTCACTGCCACGAGCTTTCCCGATCTGATCGAGTTCATCAAGGAAAAGAACTGAGCGTTCTCTTGCTGCTTTATCAAAAATCATTTTAATGTTTTGCGAAGTTTCTCCGATTCTTGAGGAGACGATATTGCTGAGGTTGAGGATGATAATATTTTTCCCTAAAGCATTTGCAATTGCTTTTGCCGTCATGGTTTTTCCGCAGCCTGAACTGCCTTCGAGAAGGATTTTATTGTTGACGGAAAGTCCGTATTCCTGCAGTTCTTTGGCGTAGGTTTGCTCTTTGATGAGCTGTACAAACTGTTCCTTATTTTTTGGTTCAAGGAAAACATCATTGAGCGTCACTTCTTCTTTGTCTTGAATAATAAGATTGTACAGATTCATAGTATAGATTTAAATTTAAGCTTTCATTTGATGTTCGGGGCAGTCGATTCTGAGGTCTTCGGCGTACAAAACCTTTTGCAGTAAACCACAAACAGGCTCTTTCCCCTCAGATGATGGCCGGAAATAGGCGCAGGTTGTACACATTCTCTGAATCGTAATCACTCCTGATTTATTAAGATGATTAATCATTCCAAACAGACTTTCCAAAAGATTGTCTTTGGTTTCTTCATCTAAATTCTGCAGCGGAATGCTCATTTGCCTGGTAAAATAAGATGTTTTATCGGCAATTTCCTTTCCTTTCTGGGTAAGATGAATAATGTAGCTTCGGGTGTCGTGAGGCTCGTATTCTTTGGTAATCAGATTTTTTTGTTCGAGTGATTTTACGGTTTCGCTGATGGTGGCTTTTGTCATGTTAAATTCATCAGCCAGATAACTTACTTTTCTTTTTTCATCGCTGTGATTCAAAAGAAAAATCAAAACCTGCACCTGAATCGGGCTCAAAGCATGTTCTTTACTTTCCTGCCAAAGCAAAACACGGAAAGCCTGCGAAATCCTTTCTAAGGAAGCCACGATTTTGCTTTCCGTGCTTTGGTTTTGATGCTTTAAATTAAAATCTGATTCGTTCATTTATACATTACAATTTTCCATTTCTATAATGGTGTAGCCTTTTTCATTAATCTCGGTTTCCCATTGTGGGAGAAGTGTTTCTATATGGCAGAAACTGCATTCCTTAGAAGAAAGTTCCTGATTTTCCTGTCCTTTTCCTTTTAAATAATCTTTTCCGTATCCGTAGATTACATCTGCTGAGGTTATTTCTTTTGGAGCAATGATATCGAAGTGCATTACTGTTCCGTCTTTTTTATTGACATACGTGTCCCAAACTGCTACCTGCATATTTATTAAAATTTAATTATTGTTTTAAATAAGAAATAAAAATGCTTCACAAAGGTAGTAGTCCTAACTATGTGAAGCAAATTTTTTTTTAACCTTTTACTTCATCCATGGAAGCACCAAAGTTGATGTGAAGAACATTTCCATTAGGAGTTACCAAAGCCGGAACAGATTTTACACCCGCTTGATCTGCTTCTGCAATTCTTTCCTTGTTATCGCCAAGATGGACAATTTCTACATTTTCTTGACCGATTAAACTAATGATGTCATGTTCTGCACTTACACAGACCGGACAACCTGCATGATAAAAAACTGATTTTTTCATTTGATAAATTTTAATTGTTTAGAATAATTTCTACTGCAAATATAGTTAGGATTCCTAACTAAAAATATGATTGGTTTGAATTTAACAAAAAATTAACGTTTACTAAAGTCCTTGGAATTTAAATTTATCTTATTAAATAAATGAAAGTCAATCAATTAATTAGAATTATTGCATAGATGATTTGAAATCTTCAATTAAGTTTTCATTTGAAAAATTAATAAAGAAATGTTTTTGCCAATCCTGAGTTTTCGTTGCTTGTTTGTTTTCAGGAGAATCCCAAGTTGGATAAACTCTGAAACCTCGTTTTCCATCTTTAGAAAGAGTAGTGAGAATCTGTTTTTGAGCCAAAATATTTTTGGGGAAAAAGAAAAATCCGGATTTCTCATTGTAATCACAAAAGATAATATAGAAATCAAAAGGATCTTCGCAAGTGAAAGGTTCGGTTTGTTTGCTTTCAGGATCTCTTTTCCATAAAGTCACAAATTGTCCGATTTTCTTAGGAGTGATTTTAGCCTTTCTGAATTTAATGCTGAATTGGTTTAATTGGAAACTGTGACCAAAATATTCTTCACATTCAGAATCTGGCTGTAGATGGGAAATGATTAAGTTGAGCTTGGAAAAAACTGAATTTTGAAGTTGCTCGAGTTCTGTAATCATTTTGTTATGTTTTTTTGCGCTGCTTTACTCCGGTTGAGTAAAACAGCGGGCAGTCATTGAGACTGCAAACATAAATAATACTAACTGATAAATTTGTTAAATAGGCAGGTTAATTTAATCCTGATTAGTTGTTTTCCTTCTTTACAGTTGCGATGTAAGATGAAACTAGTACTGCACATGTTGTTAATCCGATAATTGCGATCATAATTTTTGAATTTTTATTTATTTTAATATTTATTGCGAATTCTGTAATGCAATATTACGGCTTTCAAATTGTATAGGCAATACAAATACTATGATGTATGTCAGGTTGTTACGGGATTATTAAGCTATTTTTGACTAGATGTTAATTGACTAATTTTAAATTTTAAGTGTAAATTTTCTATAAAATAAATTATTTTATTCGCAAAATAATGTGAATTTGTTAATATATTCGTATTGTGTGTTTAAGACTTGATAATCACAATAAGATAAAAATGCTCAGCATAATAAAAATTAGAGCATCATTTAGGATGCTCTAATTGATACAGATGAATAAAATTTAATAGTCAAATTTTTGGATTTTCAACCAAGTGAGATTAATATAACTTCTGATCTTTCCCGCAGAAGAAACTTGTTCGTTTACTTTTCCCTGTATCTTTTTTAATGACTTCTGCGCCACAAACCGGACAGTTTTTCTGATGATAAATTTGGAAATGCTTGCTGAGAACATTGGCTTTTTTCCATTTTTTAAAATCAAAACCATAGTTTCTTGCTTCGGCGATGATTTCTTTTAACTTTTTCGGAGGTAAATTTCCAATCAGACTTTCCGGATGAATGCCAACTCTGAATAATGCTTCATTTTTAATAATGTTCCCAACTCCAGAAAATATATCCTGATTCATCAACGCATCACAAATCATCATTTTAGGAGCTTCTCTTAAGGTCTTTTCAGTTTTTTCGGGATTCCATTTGTCACTCATGATATCGGCTTCCCAATCAATTTTTAACAGAAAACTTTCATCAACGACTTTTACCACGCAGGTATAAAAATACATTCCGCCATCTTTAAAAGTCAATCCTAATCGAAGCGTGTCAATATCTTTTCTTTTATATAAACTATAAGAACCGAACATCATCAAATGAACTTTAAAAATAATGGTATCAAAAATTAGAAACGTTTGTTTTCCAAAAGTTTTAATCTCTCTTAAAATTTCGCCTTTGATTTTGGAATTTTTTGGAACTTCACTTCCAGTAACATCAATAACCTTTTCACCTACAAATTTTTGCAGATCTTCTTTCATCAGAACAATTGTTGGACCTTCAGGCATAGCTTTGTTTTTAAAGAAAAACTCAAATATTATTCCTTTAAAAGTAAAAATTGAATTAATTTTGGAAAATGATGAATTTGAATCAGATTTTTACGAATCAGCGCACAGGAAATAATCCACATACCAAAGCTTCACGAACAGATTTTCAGAGAGATTTCGACAGAATTATCTTTTCTTCTGCATTCAGAAGACTGCAGAATAAAACCCAGGTTTTTCCGCTTCCGGGAAGTGTTTTTGTGCACAACCGTCTGACGCATTCTTTGGAAGTTTCGTCTGTGGGAAGAAGTTTGGGAAGTGTTATCGGAGAATTTATTCACGATAATTATCAAAGTGATCTGACGGAAGATTCCAAAAGTTTTTATCTACATAATTTAGGAAATGTAATTGCGGCAGCTTGCCTTTGTCACGATGTTGGAAATCCTGCGTTCGGGCATTCGGGAGAAGATGCGATTGCCAGTTATTTTGACCGAAATGAAAATGATCTTAAACCTAAATTTAATGAAAAAGAATGGGCTGATCTGGTTAATTTTGAAGGAAATGCCAATGCAATAAGAGTTTTAGCTCAACAGCAGCAAGGAAAAGATGCGGGAGGAACTCAGCTAACGTTTGCCACTTTGGCGAGTATTGCGAAATATCCTTGTGAAGCGATTGCGAGAGACAAGAAAATTATTCACAGAAAGAAATTCGGGTTTTTTCAAAATGAAAAAGATATTTTTCTTGAGATCGCAAAAGGAACAAATTTGATCTCAGAAAGCGAAGACCCGCATATTTTCAAGCGACACCCGTTTGTTTGGCTGGTGGAAGCTGCGGATGATATCTGCTACAATATTATCGATATGGAAGATGCCCACCGATTGGGTATCGTATCAACTGCAGATTGTAAAAATCTATTTTTTGAATTGGTAAAATCCGAAACTGATGATGTAGACAGAGTTAAAAGAAAGCTTGATTCTATTGGAAATGACAACGAAAAAATTTCATATTTAAGAGCGAAAGTTATTAATGCTTTAATTAATAAATCAATTTCAATGTACAAACAGAACTTTGATAAAATTCTTGAAGGAAATCTTGACAAAGCTCTGCTTGATATATATAAAGGTGAAAATAAAGCATTGCAGGATATTGCAAGCTTTTCAGTTGAAAAAATTTACAACCATAAAGCGGTCGTCGAAATTGAAAATGCCGGCTATAATGTAATGTATGAATTGTTGGATCATTTTATTCCGTCAATTTTAAAATCTGAAGAAAAAATTAAATCGTACGATATAAAAGCGTTGAAACTAATCCCAAAACAATTCATTTACGAAAACGGAACTGATTACCAAAAAGTTCTCGGTGTGATCGATTTTGTTTCGGGAATGACAGACAATTACGCAACTGATCTTTACAGAAAAATCAAAGGAATTGACATTGGAATGACCATGTAAATTTTTGGTAGGGAAGATGGGAGCTGGAGGCTGGGGATTTGCTTTAGTCAAAATAATAACTTCCAGCCTCCAACTTCAAACTTCTAGCAAATTAACCGCACAATTTGTTTGCATCTTCAATTAATGATTTCATTAATGTTGATGCTTTTTTATGTTTTAAAATTGGAGCGATTTGTCCTGACCAGAAGAAAACCAATTCATGTTTCTTTTGCTCCAACGCTGCTTTTCTCATAGATGAAATGAAGGTTGTCTGCAAAGGAAACGGCAAAGTTTGATCTGTTGCTGTCAAGAGTTTTCTTGTGATTTCTGTCGTAATTCCGCGTCCTAATCTTCCTGTGTAGGCTCTGGAAAGGGTAGTAGATTTTGCTGCGTCTGAAAACAAAAATTCTTTATGAATTGGCAATGCTCCGGATTCTTCGGTAGCTAAAAATGCAGTTCCGATTTGTGCGGCTTCTGCTCCCAAATTCATTGCTGCTGCGATTCCGCGACCATTGGCAATTCCGCCAGCAGCTACGATTGGAGTTTTCACTTTATCTTTTACCAATTGAATCAAAGCGAAAGTTCCGATCGTTGAAAGTTCGGCTTTATCCAAAAATGAAGGTCTGTGACCGCCACTTTCAAAACCTGATGCGACAATCACGTCTACCCCGATATTTTCCAAAGCGATGGCTTCATCTAAAGTTGTGGCATTTCCGGCGACGATAGTTCCTTGGTTTTTCAGTCTTTCAATGATATCCTGATCCAAAAGCCCGAACATGAAGCTGAAAACTTTAGGTTTAATATCAAAAACAACCTGCAGCTGATTCTGAAATCTCGACTCAAAAGAGGGTGGAAGCGCAGGAACCTCAATATTTAAGCTGTCATAATAAGGCTTGAAAAGTTCAACCGTCTTTTTATATTGATTCTCAGTGTGTTCCTGATCAATAATATCATGATCGTTTACCCAAAGATTGAGGTTGTAAGGCTTGTCTGTTTTTAATTTTATCTGTTTATCAATTTCGTAAATTTCTTCGGGAGACGATGTGTAAGCTCCGAAACCGCCCAATCCACCGAGATTGCTGACCGTAGAAGTCAATTCAACTGTCGATAATCCGCCACCAAAAGGTCCCTGAAAAATTGGATATTCTATGCCCAATAAATCTGTTATTCTGTTTTTATTCCACATGATTTTGATGATTTTGGTTTAAAAAATTAAGGTTATTAGTTTGAAACCTTTTTTTTACTTTGCTGAGTAGAACGCCTTTGCGAACCTTAAAAGCATATAGTAAATTAAAAGATCTTGCGCGCTTTGCGTTAAAAAATAATTAGAGTTGTACATCAGTTAATGTTTTATTGACGATGAGCCATTTACCATCAATTTTATGGAAAGTTATAAAATTATAGTAATTAAAATCATACATTTTTACATTTAATTTTGCTGTAGCAATCGTGTTTATCACTTCGATTGAGATGATTGTAGGGGTAAAATCTTTCCCCGATTTTTGGGGACTTATTCTGCTTCCGACACCTTCAATATACTGTGCGGCGGTTTTGTAGTAAGGAACACCTTTTATATCTCCGAAAAGTAGGGCATCTTTATGAAAAACCTGTTTCAAAAGCCCGGTATTACCTTCATAGATTCCTTTAAAATAATATTGCTCGATGGCATTTCTTATTTCTGTTTCTTGTGCTGTGTCTGCTTTCATGACTTTGATTTTTTGAGCAAAGCTGTTTACCGGAAAGATAAACAGCCATGCAAATAATAGTAGAACTTTCATTTTTACAATTGATGACCTGCGCCCATTCCTTTATCTACATTAATGATGGCGCCTGAGATAAATGTGTTTTTAGCAATAGCATGAACCATTTGAGCGACCTCTTCCGGTTCTCCGATGCGATTGATCAGGTGAATTCCCGCATTGTTATCGATACTTTCATCGTGCATCGGCGTTCTGATGAGTCCTGGTGCAACGATATTTGCTCGAAATCGGTGCCGTTGATGGAAATTGTGCGATTGAATGATACACAAGCGGAGTTTCGATATTGATAATAACTCCATCTTTTTGTTTCTGCATTTGAGGAATTACGGATTGCGTTGTGAAGAATGTTCCCTTTAAATTGGTATTTAAAAATTTTTCTAAATATTCTTCCGTAACTTCCAGAAAAGGTTTATTCTCATAAATTCCGGCATTGTTGACCAATACATCAATCGAACCAAATCTTTCAATCGCCGTTTTTGCTAATTTTTCTCCAACGGTTTTATCTGCAACGCTTCCTGCAACCATTGCGAGGTTTTCACCTGCTCCTAATTCGTTATAAATCTTTTGTAATTTTGATTCTGTCTGTGAATTGATCACTACATTATCACCTCTGTCCATAAAATAACGAGCAATTTCTAAACCGATTCCTGATGATGCGCCAGTAACGATTACTGTTTCTTTTTTCATGTCTGATTTATTTTTTTTCATTTGAAAATCCTTGTTCTTTCAATACGGTAACCTGCTCTCCAGCGTATCCCCAGTTGTCGTCTTCGATTTCATTGATCACAATGTGTGTCAAATGAGGATCTTTATTCAAAACTTTTGTTACAGCTTTATTGAGTTCTCTCATTAATTGTTGTTTTTTTTCGCGATTAAGATCTTTGCGCAAAACATCTACTTTTATGAATGGCATGATGTTAAATTTTAATTGTTAAGTTAATTTGAACTATTATTTTAACCGCAAAAGAGACAAAAGCTATTTGGACATTTAACCTTTATTTAATTATTAGAAAACAAAGTTTTTCAAAAGAAAAAATCAAAGATTTTTTTAAATTTATGTGTTCTTTTTTGCTGCTTGTTAATGAACTTAAGATAACTTATGTGTTAATCTTTTGTGACTTTTGACTCCGTCGAATCTTCGATTTGTGGTTGAAATAAGAATTGAAACAAGTTTGTTGTTAATAAATTACTGTGCTTCCGCAACTAAATGAACATTCAAATCAAAATTGTTGTAGATCAAAGTATCTCCAAGATTGCTGAAGAAATTTGATGATCTGAATTTGATGTTGAATTTTGTTCTGTCGATGACAATTTTAGTGTCTAAAACCGCACCGTTGTCTGTCTTTACGATCTGTAAAGTCGCTTCAAGAGAATGTGTAATTTCTTTGATAGTAAGGTCTCCGGTTATGTGGTGAAAATTGTTTTCACCTGGTTCTGCGTGTCTGATCTCGAAAACTGCGTCAGGAAACTGATCTGAGTTAAAGAAATCATCAGAAGCCAAATGATTGGCAAATTATGCATTTGTTTCAGAATCATCGATATCAAGAATTTTGATTGATCTTGTGTTGATGACAAATTTTCCTGAAGAAAGGATGTTGTTTTCAAAAGTGAAATTTCCTTCTTTTACTTCGATTGTTCCGTTGTGAGCTCCGGTTATTTTTCTTCCGATCCATTTAACTAAACTGTTTTGGCTGTTTACTTTAAAATTTTTTGTATCCATTTTGATTTGTTTTAAATGATGATACAAATGTCAGCCGACTGAAGGAAAAAGTTACGTGATGTAGATCACGAAATATGGAGGTTTTTAAGAGCTGGAAGATGGGAGCCAGAAGTCAGAAGTTGTAGGATGGAAGATGTTGATTTTTTAAAGATTTAGATTAAATTTTAAAACAGATTTACGTTTAATAATCAGAAATTACCGTTATAATAGTAACTTCCGGCTCCCATCTTCCAACTTCCAACCATTTTTTACTGATGAAGTCTGCTTAAAGTCTCCCTTGTAACACCTAAATAAGCCGCTATCAAATGTTTCGGAACCAAATTGTACAATTGAGGATACAAAGCTAAAAGCTCTTCATACCTGAATTTCGCATCGTTATTCATAAAAGAAATAAGGCGTTTTTGTGCTGCAACATAGCCTTTATTTGTCCGCCATCTGAAAAAATGTTCAACATCGTGGATTTCTTTGCAGATTTTCTCTCGGTCTTCATTGGAGATTGACAAAATGCTTGCATTGGTGATGCAGTCAACGTTGATGGTTGCTATGTTTTTGGTGTAAAGCGCATCAAAATCTGTTACCCACCAATTCGGCATGGCAAACTGCAGAATAAACATTTTCATACTATCATTAAGGTAAAATGCTTTCAGACAACCGTCGACAACGAAGTATTCATGATGCACAAAATCTCCTTCAGTGATCAGCATTTGTCCTTTTTTTAATTTGATGATATTAAAATGTGAAAAGACATATTCGAACTGCTCGTTAGTAAGAGAAGCATATTTTAAGATGTGTTCTTTTAATATTTCTTTAGCATCAACCATATTGGGTAATTAATATTCAAAAGTAAGTTTTTTATTAAAATGTTTTTCTAAGAGCTTACAGAATAATGGGTGAATTTTAAATATGGTACAAGGGTTTTGATTTTCATTACCTTAAATAAAAATATTTTACCTATTTTTGAGGATATGGGCTTTGAATAGTTCTGATGATATAACACAAATAACTTCCACAGTTAAAAATTAAAACTATGATATACTTTGGTATTTTGGTCTTTTTCGGACTGATCACATTATTTGCATCTTTTTTCACGGTCAAGCAGGAATCTGCGGCAGTTGTAGAAAGATTAGGCAAATTCTTAAAAGTAAGCCACGCCGGTTTGCACTTGAAAATTCCTTTTTTGGATCAGATTTCAAAGCGTCTGAATCTTAGAATTCAGCAGTTGGATGTTATCATTGATACCAAAACTTTGGATAACGTTTTTATTAAAATGAAAGTTTCCGTTCAGTATCAGGTGATCAGAGAAAACGTAAAAGATGCTTATTACCGTTTGGAAAATCCTGAAAATCAGATCACATCATATGTTTTTGATGTTGTACGTGCAGAAGTTCCAAAAACGAAATTAGATGATGTTTTTGTAAGAAAAGATGATATTGCGGTTGCTGTAAAAAGTGAATTGCAGGAGGCAATGCAAAGTTATGGTTACGATATTATCAAGGCTTTGGTAACCGATATCGATCCTGACGAACAGGTGAAACACGCAATGAACAGAATAAACGCTGCAGAACGTGAAAAAACAGCTGCGGAATACGAATCTGAGGCACAGAGAATCAGAATTGTTGCGGTTGCAAAGGCTGAAGCAGAATCTAAAAAACTGCAGGGACAAGGTATTGCAGATCAAAGAAGAGAGATTGCAAAAGGTCTCGAAGAATCTGTAAAAATGCTGAATGCTGCTAACATTAATGCGCAGGAAGCTTCTGCATTGATCGTGGTTACACAGCATTATGATACTCTACAGTCGATTGGAGCCAATAATAGGAGTAATTTAGTTTTACTTCCAAATTCGCCAACAGCGGCAAGTTCTATGTTGAATGACTTGGTCGTATCTATGGCAGCAACGCAAAAAATGGATGAATTAAGCACTGCCAATTATCCCAAGCCACCGAAAGATTTTGGACAATCTGGACACTAAAATAAAAAAAACCTCTCAGTAAATTTATACTGAGAGGTTTTTTTTATTTCTTTGTTTTAGAAACCTGTTGTACCAAGGTATATTTGATTGACGAACCGTCCATTGGCGGATTTTCAATTTTCTCTGTTTTTACTTTTAAAACATATTCAAATCCGGGCTCGTAGGTGAAGCCTTCGATGTTGCTGTAGAAATTTCCCCAGCTGTCAGATTCTTTTTCTTTTACCTGAAGGCATTTCATTGGAGCAACTCCAGTGCAGTCGACGGTTTGCGAAGCAATGATGAAGGTTTTTTCATCTCCTGACGATCCTGAATTGGGCATCGGTTTGCACTGCGTCATTACCAGCATTGATGCCATCGGAAGAATGATAGAAAGTGATTTTAGAATATTTTTCATAACAAATATTTAAGAGTTATTAAAATTAAGCTTTTTCCTGCGTTCTGAATTTCTGCCTGCCAATCAACAGTTCGAAGAATAATTTAAAATCAGAAAGCAACGACCAAAGTGGGTATTTAAAAGTTGCAGGTTTATTTCTTTCAATAAAGGCATGACTCAGCCACGCAAAACCATACCCAACAATCGGAATGTACCAGAGAAATCTTTCTTTTCCGGTGTAAATCACGAAACCAATGACGAGAAAAACAAATAGAATTCCAAGAAAATGAAAAATTCTTGTTCCTAATTTCTTGTGTTCGTCGAGATAAAACTCATAGAACTCCTGGTATGTTTTGATTCTTTCAGACATGGCATTAATTTTTAAAGTTCTTAGATGAATCTTAGCAATTATTTCGCCAATTATTTATTTTAATATAATATTTTCTTTTGTTTAGATGATTTATTCAAATATTGTATTACTTTCTTAAATGAAATGTCTTTGTTTTTCTTCAACAAAATACAGGTTGTCAAAAACTTTGTCTTTCATTTCGATCATTAAACGCAAAGCTAAACAAAGAGTTAGCTAATAAGGTTTTCAAATTAAGATATACAAAGGCGTTCCACTTATTTTTGAAAAACAAGGATTGGATTAATATATCAATAATTTAAAGTTCCAATCATAAACGTTTTGGAAGCGTTCAATGCCTGTGAAGTTTGGGTTGATTCCTTTACCACACCTTTGTTTTTGATGTAGCTTGAATGAACAAAATAAGTATCTTTATTTTCTCTCGTGATAAATCCTGTATGGAAGTCGAGACCGACAATATACACTTGGTTTTTATCTTTACTTAAAATATATTTTTCTAAATCCTGTCTTTTGCCGAAGTATTTGATGTCTTTACAAAGCTTTTTGATCATCACAGAAGAAGCTTGTTGCGCCAGATACGTTCTGTTGATGTCGAAACCAAAGTCAGTCAGCGTATTGGTGACAAAATATCCACAGGCAATCGTACTTTTCTGAGGTTCTCTAGATGTTCCGTTGAATGACCAAGGCGTACCTATCCAATTATTGGGAATATCATAGTTGATAAATTTAAACAGATAATTTTTCTTTTCTTCCGCAGTCTTTTTGTTGATTGAAACTAAAAAATCTTTGTAAGGAATCTTCTTCACTTCTGAATTCTCTAAATTAAAATCATTGTCAGAATTAACTTTAGATTTGCTGCATCCGATGATTATTAAACATAGCAGACAGAGAAGATGTTTCATCAATTAGTCAGCATTTCTCAGTTTGCTGTTTCTATATCCATAACAGAAATAAATAACCAATCCGATGGCAAACCAGATTCCGAAATAAAACCAGTTTTCGTGGCTCATTCCTGTCAATAAATATAAACAAGAGCTTAAGCCGATTAATGGAATCAAAGATAAATTTTTGATAAAGGTCAAAACGCAAAGGCCTAAATTAATCAAGATAAAAAAGAAAATAGAAGCTCGGAATTCTCCGTTTTTAGGATCATTCCATTCCATTAAATGATCAAAAAACTCCGGCTGGAAGTAATGAAATCCTACCAAAGCACCGATGAAAATCACAGGAAAAATAATCTTTCCATTAATATAAGGAAGGTGAAAACGACCTTTGATTTTTTCTTTCGGAGGAAGCATTAAAACTCCAGCACAAACCAACACGAAGGCGAAAATAGTTCCGATACTGGTAAAATCTAAAATGAAACTTTTGTCTGTGAAAAGAATCGGAACTCCAACCACAATACCCGTAACAATCGTTGCGAACGAAGGGGTTTTATATTTTGGATGAACTTCCTGAAATTTTTTCGGCATCAAACCATCACGGCTCATCGCATACCAGATTCTAGGTTGGCCCATCTGGAATACCAATAAAACTGTGGTAATCGCTACAATTGCAACAAATGAAACCGTCAGTTCCATCCATGCAACATTAGCGTTTGTTTTTTCAAATATGAATGATAAAGGATCTCCAACGCCGTCGAATTTTCTGTAGTCGACCATTCCGGTTAAAACCAAAGTCAGACAGATGTAAATTACGGTACACAGTGCCAGAGAAATGATCATTCCTTTCGGTAATGTTTTTTGCGGATCTTTTGTTTCTTCTGAAAGTACACTTAATGCATCAAATCCTATATACGCAAAGAAAACTCCTGAAACGGCACTCATCACTCCTGCAAAACCATTCGGCATAAATGAACGTGTTCCGGTTTCTATGCTTACCGGCGTCCAGTTTTCGGTATTGATGTACGAATAACCAACTAAGATCACCAAAACGATGACCGCTAATTTTAAAATTACTAAAGAATTGTTGAAGTTTTTACTTTCCTTCACTCCCCGGTAACACAGCCACGTAATCAATCCGTTAATCACTAATGCCGGAATATCGACAATGAATTTTAAACTTCCCAATAAAGGAGCAGACGTCCACGCATTGATGAGTTCTTTATTTTCAGAACCATTTAAGAAAGCTTTTTTCGCTTCGGTATAACTACAAGTCAAGTAATCAGGAATGTGCATTCCCAGGCGCTCGAGGAAACTTGTAAAATAATCTGACCAGGAGAAAGCAACGTAAATATTTCCGAAAGAGTATTCCATAATCAAAGCCCAGCCAATTACCCAGGCTATTAATTCACCAAAACTGGCGTAAGCATACGTGTAAGCCGAACCTGCTGTAGGAATTCTGCTGGCAAATTCTGCGTAGCATAAAGCAGTGAAACCACATGCAAAACCACAAATCAGATAGAGTAGGATAACACCGGGGCCGCCTCTGAAAACGGCTTCACCCAAACTGCTGAAACTTCCGGCTCCGATGATGGCGGCAATTCCGAAAAAAACGATATCCCAAGTTCCTAAAACCCGCAAAAGATTGGTGGAAGTATCTGTTGCTGAATAGTTTTTCCTTCTGAAAAGTTGATTCATTTAATAGTTGTATAAAAGTTGAAAAAAACAAATGTAATTATTTCTGATAAATAATTAAGATTTTCTTAATATTTCTTGTTGAAAAGTTAATTAGTATTAAAAAATAATCCACATACTAACAATATGTTAAAAGGCTTGTTTATACAATATCTTTTCGATATTTTCGTTGATAATTTGTGGATAAAATCTTATCTTAAAATTAAAATATTTGGTCTCATTTTTGAAGACCTTTCCATTTTAAAATTTGATGTTAATGAAATCAAAAAAAATACTTTTAGCGGCTGCTGTTTTCTATTTCGGGGTTTCCGAAGCGCAACAGTCTCAATACTTTACCCAAAAGGAAAACTATAGGTTTAATCTTGCTCAGAATCTTTATCAGACCAAAATATACAACGCTTCTCAATACGAATATGCACGACAGTATTTCTACAATCAGAATCTGGAGCAGTCGAGGAAAGAAGCTGCCCAGTTTTTTGATAACGTGATAGGAGTGATTCTGCAGAAAAATCATGCGGAAGAAGGATTGACGGCTTTTATGAAAGAATATCCGAACTCTGCGTATTTTGCTCAGGCTAATTTGCCTTTGGCGGATTATTATTTGTCTAAAAAAGATTTTAAGGAAGCTTTAAAAACTTTAAAAAAGGTTAATCAATACCAACTGACCAAAGAAGAGAATACCCAGTATATTCTGAAATTGGGGTACGCTAAATTTATGATGGGTGATTCTAAAGGGGCAATTGATGCATTGGAAGAAGCTCACAAAACGGCAGACGAATCTCAGAAAGGTGATATTGCGTATATGTTGGGTCATTTGTATTATTCAAGTAAGCAAAATGATCAGGCGTTTCAGTATTTTGATTCGATAAAAGATCAGCCGAAATTTTCAAAACTGGTGCGTCCGTATTATGTGCAGATGCATTACAATGATAAAGATTATGACAAGGCGATTTCTGAAGGAAATGCTTTGCTGAATGAAGATATTTCTGCGTCTTATAAAGCGGAGGTTCATAAAATCATCGGTGAATCTTATTTCATGAAGAATGATTATGAATCGGCTTACCCGCATTTGAAAGATTATCTGAGTGTTCAGCAAAACCCGTCTGAAAATGATCTGTATGAAATGGGATTTGTGGCGGCTCAACTTAAAAAATATGATGAAGCGGTTTCTTATTACAATCAATTGATCAACAGTAATTCGGCTTTGGCTCAGAATGCTTATTATCAGTTAGGAAATGCTTATTTGGCGGTTGATAAAAAGCAGGAAGCACTTTCAGCGTTCCGTTCGTCTTATCAGATGGATTACGATGCGAGTGTAAAACAGTTGGCTCACGAACAATACGCAAAATTGGGTTACGACATCGGAAACCCCTTTGAAAGCCCGACGACGGTAATTCAAAATTACATTACGGCAAATCCAAGCGGTGCTAAGAATGCAGAAATGAGATCGCTTTTGGTGAAATCTTATCTGTATTCCGGAAACTTTAAAGAAACTTTAAGTGCAATCGATAAATTGCCAAATTCAACTCCTGAAACCGATAAAGTAGATCAGGAGGTTTCTTATTTATTGGGAACAGAGGAATTCAATAAAGGTAATTTCGACGAAGCGGAAAGATATTTCTTAAGAAGTTTAGAATTTAATATCAACAAAGAATTCAACAGCAGAGCTTTATATTGGTTGGGACAGGTTTATTATCAGAAAGGAAATTATCCTTCTGCGATTGCCCGTTACGAAAAACTGACCAACGAAACTTTCCCAGAAAAACAACAGTTGCCTTACGATTTGGGATATGCTTATTTTAAATCTAAAAAATTCGATCAGGCAGAACAGTATTTTACACAATATTTAAAAAATCCAAAACCTGAATTTAAAAATGATGCCGAGCTTCGTTTAGCGGATATTAATTATGCCAACAACGATTTGGATCAGGCGATTGCGATTTATGATAAAAATGAAGATGCTACCGATTATACTTTATATCAAAAAGCTTTAGCTTTAGGATTTAAAAATGATAACGTTGCTAAAATTACTAACTTAAAATCATTAATTTCAAAATATCCGGGATCTGATTATATTGATGATGCACAGTACGAAATAGGTGTTGCTTACGCTGCTCAGGATGACTTTACCAATTCTAATGATTTCTTCGGAAAGGTGATTAAATCTTCTTCTGATAAAGATTTGGTAGCTAATGCTTCGATTTATAGAGCGCAGAATTATATTGATCAAAATCAAAATGACAAAGCATTATCTGAATTAAAATCTCTTGGTGAACAATATAAAAATACGGCTTATGCACAGAAAATTGTTCAGGCTGCGAAACCTATTTTCACCAAAAACGGTGATGTTTCAGGTTATGCTGGTTTTGCGAGAAATGTAGGTGTCAATATCGACGCTTCTGAAATTGACGAAATCAATTTATCCACAGGGAAGCAATACTTCACGAAAAAAGATTACAAAAACGCAATCTCTTATTACGAGAAATATTTAACGCAGAATCCAACCGGTGAAGGTCTTTATCAGGCTAAATATGAGTTGGGAGAAAGTTATTATCAGACAAATAATCCTACAAAGGCATTATTAGTTCTTCAGGAAATTGCCAATATTCAGAATGATTATCAGGACGACGCAGCAACGAGAGTTGCTCAGATTTATATCGCACAAGGAAATTCTGCTGAAGCTAAAAAGTATTTAGAAAACATTAAAAATTCATCCAACATCAACGTTAAAAATTATGCTAATGTTGAGTTGATGAAAATGTATGCGGAGGAAAAGAATTTCTCAGAAGCTGAAAAATTAGCGAATGCTGTAATTGCCAATAATAAAAACTCTGCGGCAGTTATTGAAACTGCAAAAGTAATCAAGGCGAGAAGTCTGATGAATTCAGGGAAAGATAAAGATGCACAGACCGCTTATACTTCGCTTGAAAAATCTTCAAATACTGAAGTTGCTGCAGAAGCACTTTACGCAAAAGCATTCTATCAGAATAAAGGAAAAGCATTTAAATCTTCTAACGAAACCATCTTTAAATTGGCTAACAATTACGCTTCAGAAGATTATTGGGGTGCAAAAGCATTGGTTTTGATGGCGAAAAATTATATTGGTTTGAAAGATAATTATCAGGCAAGCTACACTTGCGATCAGATTATCTCAAACTATGCAGATTTCCCTGAAATTGTGGCAGAAGCAAAGGAAGTTAAAAAGCAGATTAAAAAGTAAAATGTACTGTCGTATTCATGTAAAATGTGTTTGGGTGATTTGATCATCAATACTTTTTACTTTATACATTAATACAACATATATGAACAAGAAAATTCAAATACTATCTATATTATTTCTGGGAATTTCGTCGGTGGCGTTTTCTCAGATCAAAGAGGAAAAACTGATTCTTAATAAGAAAAGAGAACCGGAAGTAAAGAAAATTGAGAAGAAGAAAACCTCAGTAGAAACGGTGAAAAATTATCCGCCGGAGGAGAAATCGGCGAATCCTGTGAAATACAATATTACAGATGTTCCTGCGGTGTCAGATTTTAAAACCTCTACTATTCAGGGTGAAGATGTTGCTCCGAAATTTGACGGAACGGCCCAGAATAACTATTTCCAGTTTGGAATGGGGAATTACGGAAAGATTGTAGCAGATGCCAACATTTCTAAAACGCTTGAGAACAAAATCGAAGTTGGAGCGGACGTTCATGTGCTTTCTACCAATGGTTTGAAAAAAGTTTACGATTGGGATTCTAATCAGAGTTCGGCAACTTTGGGGGCTTTCTTAAATTCTTATGGGGAAAAAGGGAAAATCAATGTCAACGCTGAATACGGTTTAGATAATTATAACTATTACGGAATTTACGCATTGACGCCTTCTGCAGATGTAGATTTGAAGCAGAAAGTGAATCAGTTTAAAGTGAACGGTTATTATGATTTTTATTCAAATGAAATTTTAAATGATGTAAGGGTAAAATCTTCCTTTTTGAGTGACCATTTTGATGCAAAAGAAAATCAGGCTTCCATTTTGGCCAACCTTTCAAAACACGCTGTTGAACTAGGAAAAAGCGGAGTTGTTTTAAATGCTGATTTAGGTTTAGGTTTAGAAACGGTAAAAACAGATTTTGCTTTATTAAATAAAAATTCATCAACATTCTTTAATGCAGATATTGCTCCGAAAGTAACTTTTGCTAAAGGTGAATCGTATTTGATGTTGGGTTCTTCTTTTTCATTTTTAAATGCGAGAAATTCTAATTTAATTTTAGCTGAAGAATTAAAAAACAATAAAACATATTGGTTTCCACAGGCTGAGTTTCAGGTAGCTGCTGCTAAAGAATTTAAGTTCTATGGTGGAGTAGACGGTGGTTTAAAGTTGAATACTTACAGTGAATTGTTGCAGACAAACCCGTTCTTGGTTTCAGACCAGATGCTGAGACCTACGGAAACGCAATATCATTTTTATGCAGGTTTAAGAGGTGATATCGACGAAACTTTTAAATATGATGTTTCTGCAGGATTCGGAAAAATGAGAAATATTATGTTCTTCCAGGGAAATAATTTGTTCGACAATACATTTACTTTAGACCGTCCTGGTTATGATTTTGCCAATACATTTTCTGCAGTTTACGATGATGGAAATGTGAGTGATATCAAAGGTAGTTTACAATATTTCCCGCTTGAAAACCTAATTGTTGATGCCGATGTTAGATTTTTAAAGTATGATTTAAAGAATTACGATAATATTTACAACGTTCCTTTAGTAACTGGAAGCATTGGTGCAAAATACACTATGTTCGAGAAAAAACTATCATTAGGCTTCAAAGGAATCTTCGCAACAGACAGAACTACAAACTCGTATATGCTTGAAGGCGTGGGAAGTCCGTCGTTGATTTTCCAGTCAACGGAAGATACAAATGATAAAGTTGGAGGGTATGCAGATTTAAACTTGTCTGCAGAGTATAAAATTCACAAAAATTTCAGTATTTTCGCACTCGGAAACAATCTTCTAAGCTCAAAATACCAAACGTACAAAGGCTACAAAGTTCTTGGTGCACAGGTTGTAGGAGGTGTGAAGATTACGTTTTAGAGTTAGAGAGTGGTAGAGTTAGAGAATTTGTCTAGAACTCTACCACTCTCAGACACTCAAAAAGAAACGGCTTCGTAGTTCAACTGGATAGAATATCGGATTTCGGCTCCGAGGGTTGGGGGTTCGAATCCCTTCGAAGTCACAGATTTTTAAAGCACTTTTAGGAGTGCTTTTTTTGTTTTATAAGAGATTGTTAATTAGCAAGATAATCTCTCAAAGAGGTACTTAAAACTGATTGCGCAAAATCACCTAAAAGCTAATAACTCTATAATAGAAGATTGAAACTTTTAAAACAATGGATAATTTAAATAAATGATTTTATAAAATTTTCACGTTTTTAGATAAAATATCAATGCTTTTCTCCATTTCTTCCATACTTAAATTTCCAAAGCCTAATCGCATTGCAGTTAGATTCTTATTTTGGTAAAGCAATGTTTTAGGAATAAAGAGATTGTCTTTAGTGCAATGGTGACTGAGCTGCATTAGATTTACAGGAGTTTTCCATTTTATCCAGACTGCCAAACCTCCCGAAGGTTTTTTAAAATCAAGATATTCACCTAACCGTTGTTCCAAAAGCGTGGTGAAATAATCTCTGCGTTCCTTGTATATTTTTAAAGATTTTTTTAAGTATCTATTGATTTCGCCTTCTGCTATCATTTCACCCAAAACATGTTCCATAAGAACATCACCCTGGCGGTCTATAATTCCTAAGTACTTTCGCATTTCATCCATCAAATTTTCAGGAGCAACGATAAATCCCGTTCTGAATCCGGGAACCAAAGATTTACCGAAAGATCCGATATAAATGACCATTCCATTGGTGTCGGCACTCGCTAGAGGAAGAATAGGGCTTTTGTCGTAATTGAAATCATAATCGTAATCATCTTCAAGGATAATAAAGCCGTACTCTTGAGAAAGTTTCAGTAATTCTAATCTTCGTTGTGCGCTTAACGTTACCGTAGTAGGATAGTGGTGATGCGGTGTAAGATAAAGCATTCTGATTTTCTGCTTCTTGCATATTTTTCTTACTTCTTCCACATCTATCCCTTCATCGTCAATCGGTATTGTCTGAATATTAACTTTAGATTTCTGAAAAATCATATTCACTGAAAAATAGCTTAATTCACCAACCAAAACAGTATC